>NZ_JBFRIY010000015.1:0-230097 GCF_041468565.1 Shewanella sp. 10N.286.54.B9 | reverse complement strand
TTTTTGTGGGGATTCGTCAGGGTCAGTGTAAACTTTAATTGATAGCCATACATTTGCTAATTCCACTAGCCATTCTTAGACCCTTTGCACTAACGCGTTCCTGTCCAAAAGCGAGTTTACGACTACATGCTAACTATTCATCTGAGTTGGGCTGTGCAAGTTTCTAAATCATGGATGATTTGGCAGAGCCTATAGGGATATATTCACGGCGACTTGCAAAAGCTCAATGCAGCTGAATTGTCTTTGATTATCCAAAAACACAAAGCATTAAAAAAGCCAGTTGAATTAACAACTGGCTTTTGTTTTATCTGGCAATGCTAGATAAATCGTTTTGGCTAAGCCAAATTACTCACCTTGTTCAACGCCTGCGCGGTTGATCAAGAATTGAGTTAATAATGGTACAGGGCGACCTGTTGAACCTTTATTCGCGCCGCTATTCCAAGCAGTACCCGCCACATCGAGATGTGCCCAGTTATACTTCTTAGCAAAACGAGAGAGGAAACAAGCAGCAGTAATAGAACCTGCTGGACGACCACCTAAGTTAGTCATATCAGCAAATGGGCTCTCTAAGTGCTCTTGGTACTCATCCCATAACGGCATGCGCCATGCGCGGTCACCACTTTGCTCACCAGCATTAAGTAGCTCGTGTGCCAGTGGGTTATGACCAGAGAACAGACCTGATGCGTGCTTACCTAATGCAATCACACATGCGCCGGTTAGCGTTGCTGTATCAACAACAAGCTCTGGGTCAAAACGCTCAACATAGGTCAATACATCACATAACACTAAACGGCCTTCAGCATCAGTGTTTAACACTTCAACTGTTTGACCTGACATCGTGGTTAAGATATCGCCTGGGCGATATGCATTGCTCGATGGCATGTTTTCACAGCCAGCAAGTACGCCAACGACGTTGATTGGTAGCTGCATGTCACACAGTGCTTTCATTGCACCGATAACACCTGCTGCGCCGCCCATGTCGTATTTCATCTCATCCATGCCTTCGCCTGGTTTAAGTGAAATACCACCGGAATCAAAGGTTAGGCCCTTACCAACAAGTACAATTGGCTTTTGAGTATTATCAATAGCGCCTTTGTATTCCATGATGGTCATAACAGATTCGTTATCACTACCACGGCCTACCGCTAGGTATGAGTTCATACCTAGCTTTTCCATCTGCTCTTCACCAACCGTTGTTACTGTGAGGTTCTCAGTATTTTCGGCGATTTGACGAGCTTGTGATGCAAGATAAGCGGGATTACAGATGTTTGGCGGCATGTTTGCCACGTCGCGACAAAGGTGCATACCGGCTGATACAGCCATGCCATGCTCAATCGCGCGCTCGCCAACCGTTAGCTCACGGCGAGTGGGTACGTTAAATACCAACTTACGTAGTGGGCGACGAGTTTCACCTTTACGTGTCTTAAGCGCATCAAAACTGTATAGGCTGTTTTGTGTACTTTCGACCGCTTCACGTACTTTCCAGTATGTATCGCGACCTTTCACGTGTAATTCGGTAAGAAAACAAACAGCTTCCATTGAACCTGTTTCGTTTAGGGTATTAATAGTCTTAGTGATAATTTGCTTGTATTGGCGTTCATCAAGTTCACGCTCTTTACCACAACCAACCAAAAGTACACGTTCGCTTAATACGTTAGGTACATGATGCAGTAATAACATCTGTCCTGGCTTACCTTCCAAATCGCCACGACGAAGTAGGTTACTAATGTAACCATCACTGATCTTATCTAACTGTTCGGCGATACCGGACAAGCGTCTTGGCTCGTATACACCTACGACGATACAAGCTGAGCGTTGCTTCTCTGGGCTGCCGCTCTTTACGCTAAACTCCATGAGCTCTCCTAGATTCTTAAAGACAAATTTTATTATTTATTAGATAATGTCTGCTTGTGCCCAAAAAGGGCCTGAATATGGCGCACCCTAAAATAGATTTTTCAGGTGTTTTCCCTGGCCATGTTATGCAATTGTTGGTTACAAAACTACTAAAAGTAGACAGTTTACATGAAAGTTGTATTGATACCAGCATAATTCAAAGTTTAGAGACAGGATCCTACCTGTGATTGTATTTAGATACTTGATTCGAGAAGTTTTAAAGGCGCAAATTGCAGTACTTTTGGTGCTGTTAGCTATTTTTATTAGCCAACATTTCGTGCGTGTGCTTGCAGACGCTTCTGATGGTGAGTTTCCCGCTTCCCTAGTGATGACATTGCTAGGGCTCAATATGCCGTTTCTAATTGTTTTAGTGCTGCCACTCAGCCTATTTTTAGGTATTTTGCTGGCTCATGGCCGTATGTACTCAGAAAATGAGATGGTTATTTTACACGGTGTGGGCATTAGTGAATGGTATATCACCCGAGTCACTTTGTTGCTTGCTGTGGTCAACATGGTGTTTACAGGCTTTTTGTCTATTTATGTTACCCCTTGGGCAGAAGAGCGGCAAAACCAGGTGTTAGAACATGCCCAATCTGAGGCGGGGATTGCCGCATTAACCCAAGGGCGCTTTCAAACCAGCCCTAATGGCCGCGCAGTATTATTTGTCGAACGCATTGGCCGAGACAATAAGCTTGATAAGGTATTTGTTGCCCAGCTTCCGGATCCTGAAGACGAAACAGGCTTAGCGAATGTTGTGGTCGCACGGTCTGGCAAGGTGGTTGAAGACACTACAGGCGGGCAAAGGTTGCAGCTTGAAGATGGGGTGCAATATCAAGGGAGTCCAAAACGCATTGATTATCAGGTGGTCGAATTTGGTGGCTATCAGATGGAGATTAAAGAGCAAGAGGCGGGAGAGCGCAGGCGTAAGCTTTCGGCACTGCCCATTGACCAATTGATGGATATTGATACGCCAGAAGCGACTGCTGAGTTTCATTGGCGCCTTGCGATACCGTTAGCTATTCCTTTAATGACCTTAATTGCAGTGCCTATGGCGCGAGTGAATAACCGCCAAGGAAAGTTCGCTAAAATGTTCCCTGCTATTTTGCTTTATTTGGGCTACTTCGGGTTGATGGTCGCTGGACGTAAATCGTTAGAAGACGGCGTTATTCCTGAATTCCTCGGAATGTGGTGGATCCATGCCTCCGCCCTGTTAATAGGCCTGCTCTTACTCGGTAAAGAGCGGCCAACAGGGGCGAAGCTTTCAGGCGTGTTTAAGCGTAAAAAGGCGGCTCGCGCATGAGAATTTTAGACTTCTATATTGCTAAGGTTCTTATCAGCAGCTCATCTTTGTCACTGCTTATTTTGACCGGTTTATCGGGCATTATTAAGTGGGTTGATCAGTTAAGGCTGGTAGGACGAGGCACCTATAGCATGATGGATGCTGGGATCTATGTACTGTTCTTGATCCCCCGTGATATCGAAATGTTTTTTCCTATGGCAGTACTGCTTGGCGCACTTACCGGCATGGGAATGTTGGCATCAAATTCTGAATTGGTGGTGATGCAGTCATCAGGCTTATCACGCTTACAAATTGCACTGTCGGCAATGAAAACTGCGATTCCATTAATGATCTTGGTGATGTTACTGTCGGAGTATGTGGCGCCTGTTGCCGAGGTACGTGCGAAAGAGATCCAGCGAACGCAGATCTCTGGCGGTAGCTTGATTGAATCTAGCCGTGGAGTTTGGGCAAAGGATGGTGATCTTTTTGTTAATATTGGTGGCATTGTTGATAGCAATAATTTACGCGATATCACTTTGTACGAATTTAGCGATACTACTAACCTTACCAGTACTGTCCATGCTGAAACCGCTAAATATATGGGCAAATTTTGGCAGCTCTATGACGTTAGAAGAACGTCTCTAAAGAGCGAGCAAGTGGTGTTGACCAACCTCGATGAAGACAAATGGATATCGTCTTTGACGCCTGAGAAATTAAGTGTGGTATCGGTTAAGCCTGAGTCGTTGTCTATTGAAGGGCTGTTGGATTATTTGGACTATCTACAAAACAACAATCAAGCTTCTGCTCGCTATGAGTTAGCATTGTGGCGCAAGTTAATGCAGCCTGTCACTATCGCTGTGATGATGTTAGTGGCGCTATCTTTTGTATTTGGCCCGTTAAGAACGGTGACCATGGGCGCGCGAGTGCTGCTAGGGGTCGTGGCTGGTTTTAGTTTCTATATTTGCAGTGAAGTATTTGGTCCGTTAAGTATCGTTTATGGCCTACCAGCGTTTATTAGTGCCGGAATGCCAGCTGTCATATTTAGCGCTGGCGCGCTGTACTATATCCGTAAATAAAGGCCTAATCCTTAGAAGGTAGGCAACAAAAAAGCCAATATACTTGTGAGCAAGTTTATTGGCTTTTTTTATTCTGCCTAGCGCCTAGCGCCTAGCGCCTAGCGCCTAGCGTCTAGCGCATATTAAGCAATTAAACGCCTCGCCAGTTACGCATCTGATTAGCTTCTTTAGACAGTACCACCACTTCAGAGCGTGTCATCATATCTTGCAGTGCAAGCTTGTCACCGTTAATTAATATCCACAAATTACCAATGCCGAGTAACGACCAGATAAGTCTCGCCGCAGCGGTGATCATACTTAGATTCTGACCATTCGGGTGCTGGATCTTAAGTCTCCAAGCACGCATCCCTAAAGTTTGGCCACCGTAGCTCCAAAAGCTGATGTAGAACAAACCTACACATAAGGCTATCCAGAATTGATAGATCCCTTTATATAACGGCTCGGCATTTAGCGCATCGGATATATGCTCATAACCTGTTATGTCGACTAGCCCGCCAGAGACCAGTGCGGTAAATAGGCCAAAACCGATAGCGCCGGCGATCATGTAAACCGCAACAGCGAGTAGCAAGTCGTAAATAATTGCGCCGCAGCGTTTGAAAAAACCAGCGCGTGGAAAGTTAGCATGATCGCTGTTGGGCATAGAGTTTGCTGTCATTAATATCACTCAATTGGTTGGTTGCGAGTCAGTGTTGTTAACGGGTTAACGCGCTTTAGGATCATCTTTAATGTAATAAATATCGCTAAAACCAAATCTAGCAAACTCTTTATTACGAAAATCTCTTACCGCCGATGAACCCTTAGATGTCATCTCTACTTGCTGTTCCATCATATGGTAGCGAGTTAAATCAACGCCTTCTTCAGCCGCAACGGCTTCATAGATGTCATGGAATTTGTCGTAGGCAAAGTTGATCTCTTTGGCTTTGCCTTTGAACTTATAGGTGATTCTTACGGCCATGTTAGTCTTCTCTTTTGAAATTGCGCATATGATAGCAAATCTCGGCTATAAGGTATAAACCATATAACAGGCATCGGCTGGATAGCCACTGAGATCTTTCTCGATCTTACGCTCGCTGAAGCCTTGTTGTTGCCAGTAGCGATCCGCACCTTGCACGGCAACTAAGCTAATGCTGTTGTATTTGTCTTGCACTGCAAACAGTTTCAAGCGATCGAGGATCAATCGACCTGCGCCTTTGCCTTGAGCTTTAGCTGACAGCGCAATGTCGTGCAGGTACAGGGTATCGCTTGCAGTGATGCTGCCTAACTCTTGCTCTAAAGTGGGCGGATTATTGATTATCCACGGATGAGCCAAGCAATAGCCTACAACTTGTTGGTTTAGTTCGAGGCTAAAGCAGCTTTGCGGCGATGCTAACCATTTACTCTGTAATACTGCTAATGACTCGGGTTCGATCTGTGGATAGCACTCTAGCTGGATCTCAAGAATACTTGGCCAGTCACTTGCTTCAATGCTGCGTAGTTTCATCTATTAATCCTACTTGTTTTAAGCGGAGTATCGCTGCAGTAAATGCTGCTTGAAATGTTCTGGATTAAGTGTTTCTCCAGTGGCTTGTTTTACCAGTTCATCGGTGGTCAATAAACTGCCTTTCGACCAAATATTATGTTCAAGCCAACCCATTACCGATGATAATTTTCCGTTCGCGACAAGTGATTCCATAGCGCCTAACTGCTGTTCCATCGCGACTCTGAATTGAGCGGCGTACATTGCACCTAAGGTGTAGCTTGGGAAATATCCCATCTCACCAACGGCCCAGTGAATATCCTGCATGCAGCCATTCTTGTAGTCTCCATCGGTGTTAATTCCTAAAAGCGATTGCATTTGCGCCGACCAAAAGTCAGGCAGGTCTGCAATTGCGAGTTGATTGCTAACAATGGCTTTTTCAGCTTCAAAGCGCAGCAAAATATGGCAAGGGTAGGTGACTTCATCGGCATCGACCCTGATATGACCAGGTGTGACTCTGGAATAGATATTTAGCAGCTGCTCATGGCTTAAGTTGCAGTCTAAACGTTGCTTCAGCATTGGTTGCAGCTGCTGGAGAAATGCACTGCCGCGTCCAAGCTGCATTTCGCAAAACAGACTTTGGCTTTCATGGATTGCCATTGAGCGGGCAACGCCGGCGGGCTGTCCGCGCCATTTAAGCGGCAAGCCTTGTTCATACTTAGCATGCCCGGTTTCATGCACCACACCCATTAAACCGCTGGTAAAATCAGCTTCATCATAACGAGTCGTTAGACGCACATCACTGGCAACGCCGCCACAAAACGGGTGGCTGCTGGTATCGAGCCTACCGTGGTTAAAGTCAAACTGTAAAAGCTCCATCACATCACGACTTAATAGCGCTTGTGCTTCACTACTGGTATGAGGAATGCTAAAACGAACTTGGTGCTGCTGTTTATCTTGAACTTGTTCAATTAATTGCGGCAACCAGCTTTTTAAGCCACCAAATATCTGCTCAAGCCTTGTTGATGTCATTCCGGGTTCAAACTTATCCAGCAGTGCATCATAAGGGGAGACATTAAGGGCTTCTGCACGAATCTGTGCCTCTTCCTTTGCAAGCGCAAGTACTTGCTCAAGGTTAGGTTTAAATCCTTGCCAGTCGTTTTGGTTACGTTGCTCGCGCCAAGCTTGCTCGCACTTATAGGCGGCTTTGGTTTTGGCTTCAACAAGGCTCCCCGGAACAATATTCGCTTGCTGGTACTGATAGCGGATCTCTCGAAGGTTTGCCTGCTGCTGCGGATCTAATGTTTCTAACTCTGCAGCGGCAATCGTTTGCTCTAGCATAGGCGCGGTTTTCAATGAATGAATATGCTTGGCAAGTTCAGCCATTGCTGCGCCTCTCGCTTCGCCGCCACCAATAGGCATCATCGCTGCTTGATCCCAATCACCGAGTGCGCTCAAATGTTCAAAATGGCTAATGCTTTGAAAGTGGCTGCAGAGCAATTGATAGTTTTTGTTAGTAGACTGGTTCATAAAGGTCAGCTAAAGATGAATAATCTCGCTATGCTAGCATGAACTTTATCGCCTACTAAGCGTAATAAATCGATAATTATCGTTTGAATAATAACTATTATAGGGAAGTAAAAATGAGAAGATTACACGGGGCTTATCTTATCGCTGCAAGCCTATTAATGTGCAGCTTTAATCTCATGGCGGGCAGCGATGCCTTCAAGCCAGGACCCGTATTAAAAGACTATGGAAAAATAGCTGATGTTGAAACCAGCGTAACCATTCCTAAAGAGATGCAATTCAAAGTGGTGTTTGATATGAGCAAAGCCGCAGAGCCTGGCAAAGTTAACCGTAGTTTGGATACGTTGGCGCGCTTTATCAATATGCATGTCAGCAATGGTGTTGCACTCGATGATATCGACTTGATGATGGTGGTCCACGGCAGTGCAGTCAAAGACTTTACCCAGGAAAAATTCTATCAATCAATTCAAGGTAAACCTAACGCCAACGCAGAGTTGATAAACCAACTGACCAAAATTGGTGTTAAATTTAATTTATGTGGTCAAAGTGCCGCTTATTATGATGTGTCACTGCCGTTGTTGCTACCTAGGGTCGATATGGCATTATCGGCGATGACAGCTCACGCCATAGCAGCAAAAGAGGGTTACAGCTTGAATCCTTTTTAGGCTGTGGATTTTTTAGTTTGGCTACAGGGCAAAGTTTGGTATGCTAAATACTGCATAAATTATTTTAAATTATGCAGTTAGCCACATTGCAAGGCATCGAAGCTTTGCGCCGCATAGGATCATGCGGATAAATTGTGTTCATGGAGGATTTAATGGTTTCATTTCTATTAAGCCAAGAAAACTTACCCTATGCCATCTCGTTATGTATTGTTGGTATACTCGGTATTGTTGAAAGCTTATCCCTTGTCATTGGTGCTAGCTTTTTAGGGCTACTCGATGATTGGGCGCCTAATGATGCAGGCAATGATGTCGGTGGAGTCACGGGGATTGCTGGCTGGTTGTGCATTAATCGCCTCCCGCTACTGATTTGGTTTGTACTGGCACTTGTGAGCTTTGCCATTGCAGGTTTATCGGTTAACTTCGTCTCTCTAAGTTGGTTTGAAAGTCTATCTGCCCAATCTGTTTCTTTGCCTATTTCACTTATGCTCATGGCCGTCAGTTGTCATTTTCTTGGTGGAAAACTTGCCAATATCTTACCTAAAAATGAATCATCAGCAGTTTCGGTTGAAGACCTTAATGGGTGTGTTGGTACTTTAACTATAGGTAAAGCCGTTTTAGGAAACCCTAGCGAAGCATTAGTTAAAGACGACTATTTGCAAAAGCATTATGTGTTAGTGGAGCCCGAAGAAGATGGCGTTGAGTTTTTAACCGGGACGCAAGTGGTGCTGCTTAAAAGAAAAGGCCGTGTTTGGAGCGCGGCAAAACTTGAATCATGAATATCCATATGTTTGATATAAATTTAACCTAAATAATGAAGGAACATTATAGATGGAACCAGTACAAGATATAGCTGCAGGATTTGGTGGTAGCTTTGCGTTAATAATCGCAGGCTCAGTTTTTGTCGGTATGTTGGTAATTGGGATGATTTTTGCCAAATTGTATTGCCGTGCTACTAAAGAGATGGCGTTTGTTAGAACAGGCTTTGGCGGAGAAAAGATAATTAAAGATGGCGGCGCCATCGTTCTGCCCGTTCTGCATGAAACCACTGTGGTCAATATGAATACATTACGTATTGAAGTGGAAAAAACACAAAAAGATGCCTTGATAACCAAAGACCGTATGCGAGTCGATGTTAAAGCGGATTTCTATCTGCGAGTAGCCCCCAATGTAGAGGGAATCTCGATGGCGGCGCAAACTCTTGGCACCAGAACAACCCGAGTTGAAGAGCTGAAAAAGCTGATGGAAAGCAAGTTTGTCGATGTACTGCGTGCAGTGGCTGCCGAAATGAACATGACAGAGATGCATGAACAGCGAGCTGACTTTGTGCAGCGCGTGCAAAACAATGTTGCCAATGATTTAGAGAAAAATGGCTTAGAGCTGGAATCGGTATCGTTAACTGGGTTCGATCAAACTGACTTACAGTTTTTCAACGAGAATAATGCCTTCGATGCTGAAGGGCGCGCACGCTTAGCTAAGATTATTGAAGAGAAGCGTAAAGAAACCAACGATATAGAACAAGAGAACCGTATCAAGATTGAGCAGCGTAATCTTGAGGCAGAAAAGCAGTCGTTAGAGATCGAGAAAACAGAAGAAGAGGCCCGCTTAGTGCAGCAACAAGCACTGGAGTTTAAGCGTGCTGAGCAGAAAGCTGAAATTTTGAAGCAACAAGAACAAAAAACGCGGGAAGAGCGTGAAGCTGAGATTGCTAAAAATCGTGCGATTGAAACTGCCGAGATTGAGAAAACCAAAGATATTGAAACCCGCGAAATTGAAAAGCGTAAAGCGATTGAGCAATCACGCATTCAGCAGCAGCGCGATATCGAAGTGGCTGAGCAAGACAAACAGATTGCCGTTGCCGCGAAATCAGAAGAGGAGTCTGCTGCACGCGCACAAGCCGCAGATGCTGAAAAACTCAAGGTAGAGAAAGAAGAAGCGGTTATCACCACTCGCCAAGTGGCCGAAGCGAACCGTCGTAAAGAGATTGAAGTGATTGATGCGCGTAAAGAAGCGGAGCGTGAGGCGGTGGGAGTTACCGTTGAAGCGGAAGCGGAAAAGCGCGCAGCGGAAGATAGATCGAGCGCAATTCTAATTGAAGCAAAAGCGGCCGCAGATGCGAAGAAGTTAAGCGCAGAAGCTGATGAGAAAGTCTATGCGGTTGATGCCGCAGGTAAGCAAGCATTACATGAAGCTGAGAATGTATTGAGCGATGAGCAGATTGCATTGCAACGCTCACTGGCTATTTTGGCCTCATTGCCTGAAATTATCAAAGAGTCAGTTAAGCCACTGGAAAATATCGAAGGCATTAAAATACTTCAGGGTTATGGCGCTGCAGGTAATCACAGTTCTGACTCTGCTGGAGTGCAAGCATCATCTCAAGGGGGCATTGCTGAGCAAGTCACTACCGCAGCGTTAAATTATCGTGCCAATGGCCCGGTGATTGACTCTATGCTTAAAGAGTTAGGCCTGGTGGATGCACAAACCGGTAACTTAAGTGAACTGCTAAAAGGCAATAACAGCCTCACAGAGCAAGCGCTTAATATCCCTAAAGTTGAGCTCGATACGCTCGATGGTCACAGTCACAAGCAAACCACAGCAGCGGATCTTAACTAAATTATCTGCCAACTTTAAAGAGCGCCTTAGGGGGAATGCCAGTCAGCTTAACTGACTGGCATTACTGCATTTCGCAGGCCTTTTTATTGGTTAAACAGCTTTAAGTTAATGGCTGCAATAGCGCTAGAGCTGGCTGTAGGTTTTTTGGCCAAATTTGATAAGCTTTGTGGTGCTTAATCAACGAGGCTTTTTTGTTGCCAGCACTGATAAGTAGATCATGCTTATAAGCTACAGCGGCAAAGGCTGGCTCAGGTGCGCGGACATAAAGTGTGATGGGTTTTAACAGTTCATCGCCAGCAATGCGCTGATTAAATTGATCATCTGAGATGATTAAACTTGCGTGGCCATCGCTATCAAGTTTCAGTTTCTTGCTGACCTCTTGATCGGTAATGATTAGCCAATCATCCGCTTCAAGTTCAGCTAACATCGCCTTTAAGGATGCTGCCAGACCTTGTTGTTTATCGGCAATATAGTGGTACTGCTGACTAATTTTTTGCAGCAACAACTTAAGTTCAGCTCCTGCTCCCATGCTGCGGGCTTGTCTTATCCAAAAAGTAAGATCATCAGCGATAAGTTTTGAGAAGCTACGTTTCTTTAGCGCTGTCACCATCCAGCTACACAAAAAATGACTCTCTGCCGCGGGTGTTTTGGCGCTACTACTGCTCGCCGTTGACTCGGCAAGTGCTGCAAGACCTGCGTCAGCAAATTCTAAAAGGGCTTGGTTATAACTGGTATCGGACATGAGATCTCCGCCGTGGAAAGTAAATGAGGATACGGCGGAGAGATTATAGCTAATCCAGTCTTTAACAGCTACGCCGAAGCACAGCTGCTAGAGATTATTTGAGCGCCAGTTTTGCTGCGGTAGTGATTAGCTCTGGTGCTGGACGCACTCTAAAGTTTGGGTTTACATACTGGAAATGCACTAGGCCATCGGCATCACTGATATAAACAGCTGGCACCGGTAATACTAAACGTTGCTCGCCAGATGGTGTTTGCCACAGTTTATTTTCAAGCTTCATCTTGCTGGTGTAACGCGCAGTGGTTTTGGCGCTGGTAAAGTACGCTAGACCAAAGGCTTTACTGGTATCTAAATTGGCATCGGATAACAAGGTGTAACTGAGGTCTTGTTTGGTCATTGAGGCTTTTAGTTTCTCCGGGGTATCCGGAGAGATGCCTATAAGTTGAAAGCCCATCTCAAGTAGTTGGGGCTCAATCGCTTGTAACTGTCCCATTTGAGAGTTGCAAAATGGGCACCAGCCGCCGCGATAGAAAAAGATAATGCTTGGCTTGCCAGCAGTGAGTTTGGCGATATTAACACTATTGCCATTGAGATCTTTAAGTGATGCGCTCGGGATGGTTTGGCCGTTCATTAACGGCATCACGTTCAATTCATCGAGTGCAATAGGTTTAGCAAAAATTGGCAAGCTAAACAGCAGTATTGATAGTGAGAGTGACAGAGTAACTAAGGTCTTTTTTAACATTATTGTGGCCTTTGAATGTAGAAGTGACAGTTGGAATTTAACTAGACCCCGTTATTAGGGAATAACTTTCAAAGCCTGTCGCTAAATAATACGCATAAAAAAAGCACCATATGGTGCTTTTATTGATTATAAAATAATTCGATGTCCGTACTGCGATTATTTTATCTTCTTTATTTTTGCCGGTGAGGCATTTTTCACTTTCACGCGACGGCCTTGCATGTTTTTCTCGGCAATCACTTGAGCGCCAGCGTTATCGCTACGTTGTTGTTTCTTGGCGAAACTGCGACGAGTTTGCAGCTGTTTGATAAGTAAATCACGACTACCCACTTCATAACCCGGAACCGTTACACGGCGTAATTTCTGGCCAATCAGTTTCTCAATGTCAGCTAAGGTACGTTCCTCTTCACGGCTGACAAATGAGATGGCAACCCCTGATTTTCCAGCACGGCCAGTACGGCCAATACGGTGGACATAATCTTCTGCAAGGAAAGGTAGGTCGTAGTTGACCACATACTCAAGGCCTTGAATATCTAGACCGCGAGCAGCAACTTCAGTGGCCACTAGCACGCGCATTTTACCTTCTTTAAATTCACGCAGCGCGCGGCGTCGGCTACCTTGTGCCTTTTCGCCGTGTACTACTGCCGTTGGAATGCCATCTAGATTAAGCTCTTTTTCGAGTTTATCAGCAGCATCACGGGTGGCAGTGAATACCAATACTTGTTGCCAGTTTTTCTTACCGATAAGTTCTGAAAGTAGTTCACGCTTACGGCGCTGCTCTACTGGGTAGATAACTTGGCTAACGGTATCAGCAGTGGTGTTTTGTTTGTCAGCAGTAATTACGTTTGGCTTGACCATCATCTCACTGGCAAGCTTTTTCACCGGCGCAGAGAAAGTGGCTGAGAACATTAAGTTCTGACGTTTACTATTGACTGCTTGTAGAATTTTTTGGATATCAGCACTAAAGCCCATATCGAGCATACGGTCGGCCTCATCAAGTACTAAAAAGTCGACATTCGAAAGGCTAAGGTTACAAGCGGTAATATGCTCAAGTAAACGACCTGGCGTAGCGATAATAATATCGGCACCGCGCTTTAGCTTTGTGGCTTGGCTATCCATTTTAACGCCGCCGAAGATAGTGACCACATTCACTTCTAAATACTTGGCGTAATCATTAATGTTGTCAGCAATCTGTGAAGCCAGTTCACGGGTAGGGGTCAAAATTAATGCGCGCGCATTTGAACGGGCTGTTTCAATTGGGTTGTCGAGCATTTTTTGCAAGATAGGCAGCGAAAACGCAGCTGTTTTACCTGTACCCGTTTGGGCGCTGGCTAGCACATCTTGACCACGGCGCACCGCTGGAATGGCTTGCTGCTGAATAGGAGTCATTTTCTGATAACCACATTCAGAGATGGCGCGCAAAATCTCGGGAGCAAAACTAAAAGATTCAAATCTCATGATGAGGGTCCTGTAATCAACTATTCAACCGCTAGCGAACGGCGCTAACTTCTTTCTACCATTAAAATGGCGGTGGCGGAGTATAGCAAACTTTAGTTTAAAACCTGTACTTATTTTCTAGACTGCGACAAATGCAATCAATAAAAAAGCAGCGCTAATGCGCTGCTTTATCGAACCACTGCATTATATCGCTGCGGTAACCTTGTTAAGCCAAGTCAGTTCAGTGCCTTGCATGTGTGGAGTTAGCTTTTCTCGCACCTGCTGATGGTATTGGTTGAACCACTCAATTTCAGTTTCAGTCAGGAAGCGCTTATCGATTAGTCGCGCATCCATTGGAATAAAGGTCAGTGCTTCAAACTCTAACATCTCGCGTTCACAATTGGCTAAAGTGATAGATGGACGTACAGCGACTAAGTTTTCAAGACGAATACCAAACTCATTGGCACGGTAATAACCTGGCTCATTAGATAACACCATGCCCGGCAGTAAAGCGACAGCACTTCTATTTTTGGCTATTCCTTGTGGCCCTTCGTGAACGCTAAGGTAGTGGCCAACACCATGGCCTGTACCGTGATCGAAATCGAAGCCATGTTGCCATAGATATTGACGAGCGAAAGAGTCTAACTGTTGGCCTGATGTGCCCTGCGGAAACTTAGCTTGGTCAATGGCGATATGACCTTTTAATACCAGAGTAACCATCTTGCGTTGTTCATCAGTCACTTCACCAATGGCAATGGTACGAGTGACGTCGGTAGTACCATCTAGATACTGAGCGCCAGAATCGACCAGATAGATACTGTTCATGGTCATCTGTGCTGGCGTGCCATCATTATGGTTGTAATGACACATCGCTGCGTTTGCACCTGCAGCTGAAATCGTATCGAAACTCGGCTCTTGATATAGCGGATCTTCTAGGCGGAAGCTTTCTAGTTTATCGGCAAGTTGCCCTTCATCATATAAACGTTCAGCTTGTACTTCGCTATCAAGCCAAGCCAGAAAACGACTAACTGCGACGCCATCACGAATATGACAGGCCTTCATTCCACCAAGTTCAGCGTCATTTTTTTGCGCTTTAGGCAGTGCAACCGGATCGGCACCTGCAATAAGCTCAGCTCCGGAATTTTTTGCGGTGATCTGTAACCAAGCATTGGTAGTATCTGGACTTGAGAGTACTTTGGCGCCTTTAAGCTTGCCTAGCTCTACTTCAAGTTCAGCTTCGGCTTTAAAGCTAACCCCGCTACCGACATGTTGCTCAATACCTGCTGGCAATTTAGTGGTGTCAGTAAACAGCAGCATATCGCCGTTGGCATGTAGCAAGGCAGTACCTAAAACAACGGGTAAACGTGGCACGTCTTTACCACGAATATTGAGCAGCCAACAGAATGAATCCAGTGCTGCGATAATCGCCACATCAGCGCCAGCAGCTTTTATTGTTGCGCCAATAGTGCAGCGTTTTTCGATACTACTGCGGCCAGCACTTTGTTCGCTGAAGGCCATGATAGGTTCACTTGATGCTTGTGGTCTATCGCTCCAGTTAAGGTCAATGGGGTTGTCTTTTACGGCAACCAACTCTATCTGCGCTTTGCTCAAGGTATTACGAGTGTTATTGAACCAAGAGAGGGTATGCAGTCTTGCATCAAAACCGACATTGGCATTGGCACTGAGCTTCTCTGTCAGCCATTGGGCTTGAGGCGTGTCATGCAAGCTTAGGTACTCAAACAGCTCAGCATCTACTTGTTGACGAACCTGCACCGTGTAGCGACCATCGACAAAGATAGCTGCTGAGTCTTTTAACACAATGATCATGCCTGCAGAACCGGTAAACCCGCTCGCCCATAGCATGCGTTCATTATGGGCTGGGACATACTCTCCCAAATACTCATCTGCACGAGGAATAATAAAAGCATCGAGATTGGATTTTTCCATCTCAGTTCGAATTGCACTGAGGCGTGCGGCAATAGTATTTGACATGATGACTCCCAACTAGCACTTGATCAGCAAAAGGGTATTGGCTGAATGTGATGAATTTTAGTTCTACTTTAGCGCGGAGGTTATCACAATCTATTGGCGCTAGGGGAGTGGCTTACTGGCTTATTTGTATTATCTTTTTTACCAGTTTGTAGCGTTGTTTGTGACTACAAGCCTATATTCAGCGGTTTACCTAGGTGAGTTAACATTAAATTCGTGCCACTATGTTGCAATAAAATTTTGATCAATGTTACGACGTCTCGAATTAATAGTGTTGTTTAAGGGTAATAAAAGCTTATGCCATTTAATGTATGGATACTAACGTTAGCGCAGGCGTTTGCCATGAGTGCCACACCAATGATGATGTTGTTAGGTGGTATTATTGGCGCGGAAATCGCGCCATCGCCTGAGCTTGCAACATTGCCGATAGCCTCTATGGTCATTGGTGTCGCATTGTCTATCGTACCTGTGTCTAAACTTATGCAGGCTTTTGGTCGCAAGCCAGTGTTTATTTCTGGCGCATTAGTGGCAGCAAGCTCTGGCATGTTGGCAGCTTTTGCAGCCTCACAACAGAACTTTACCTTATTTTGTTTAAGTGGTGTGATGCTCGGTTCTGCAGGCGCTGTGGTGCAGCAATATCGTTTTGCTGCGATGGAGTCGGTGTCTGAAACCTTGGCAGCTAAAGCAGCTTCAAGAGTATTATTGGGTGGATTGGTGGCCGCAATTATAGGGCCCGAATTGGCTGTGTTAGGTGACGTTTTATCAGAACAAGCTTATGTTGGCGCTTTTTCCTTTCTAACCATAGTGAGTTTGATTGCAGCTGCCATTCTATGTTTTTATCGAGAAGCAAAAGTTGAGCGTAAAGCAACGATTGAGTCCACTCGGACCACAGGTCGTTCTCTGGGTTCAATATTGTCACAACCGCAAATCTGGGTGGCGATTGCTGGCGCAACGTTAGGCTACGCCATGATGAGCTTTGTGATGACGGCCACTCCACTGCATATGCATCATATTGAACATCATTCCCTTGCTGATACTAAGTGGGTTATTCAGAGCCATATTATCGCTATGTATCTACCTTCATTTATTAGCGGCGCATTAGTGGTACGCATTGGTGTATCGAAGATGATGCTACTTGGTCTACTGGCCTATGTGATAACCATAGTCACCGCACTGCTTGGGCATGATCTCCTTAATTATTGGGCAGCGTTGGTATTGCTAGGCATTGGTTGGAATTTCCTTTTTGTGGCGGGTACCGCTTTATTGCCTCGTTGCTATAACAAGGATGAGCGCTATAAGGTGCAAGCGTTTAACGATAGCTTTGTTTTTGGCGCGCAAGCTATGGCATCACTGAGTGCTGGTTGGGTAATTTATGTTTTAGGTTGGGAGATATTACTGATCAGCTGTTTACCACTGATTGCTGCGTTACTGCTACTCATTGCATGGTGGAAGTTATCTACCAGCCGTATGCTACACAAAAATGTTTGATTCGCTTGCAATTAAGTAAATTGTGGTAAGCTGTTTAACTGATATTTATGAACGCCTTAGGAGTAGTTGGTGCAAACATTAACGGTAGATATAAGTGGTTCAAAAGCACTGTTTGAGATCGAAACTCAAGGGCGAGTTGAGCAATATAAGATCGGTGCCAGCGATAGGTTCAATATAGGCAGCTTAAACACTCAAATTGCTGAACTAGAACAAGACTATGATCTCAATGGTTACTCACTGGGGATTGCCGTTCCTGGTTTAGTGCAAAACAAGCAATTAGTCGCTTGTAAGTCACTACCAGGGCTTAATGGTTTGTCAGCCGAGCAGTTGGTGACACGAGCTAAACGGATAATCATTGCTAACGACAGTGACGCCGCTATGCGGGCATTGCTTGAGCCTAAGCAGCAGTGTGAACTGCTCGTGATGTGTGATACCGGTATTGGTATGTCGATTGCGATTAACGGTAAACCTTTCACTGGGGCTGCGGGGATAGCTGGAGAGCTTGGGCATTGCCGAGTGATGACCGAGTCCGGAGAATTTAGCTTGGAGAGACTTGCTAGTGGTGAGTCGATTGTGGCGAGAAATCTTAGTAGTAGTGCCGATCTATATCGTGCAGGTAGTTACTTAGGTATGGGGCTTGCGTGGACGGTAAACCTTTTTAATCCGTCGCGAGTCTATCTTGCGGGCAGCATGATGAATAATCTCGATTACTACAAAGGTTGCGTCGACACATTAAAAAAGATGGCATTAAGAGCACCGTTGGCTAGCACTAAGATTAATCGTGTCGATGACCGTGAAACCATAGTGTGCCGTGGACTTAAGAGTATGTTGGCGGGGTAGCAGTGTTATCGCATCAACTTAAAGGAGCGCTAGTCGCTCCTTTTTTGATAAACGATATTTACTGAGATTAAAGCAAGCTTTCAATAACTATTTATCAATTAACAGCAATTAACCGTGTATTTTTGTATACTTTATGCTAGAAAGTGAGGCAGATATTTTCACATAGATCTCCCTGTTTAAAGCTTGCTGTGGCAATAGCGTTAAATGGGGAGATAGCTTCATTTATGATAAGCGCTGAACGCCTCGAATACACGGTGTTTTCGCCGCTTAGGTTAACTTTTAAAGTAAGGGTAAGCAGATGACAATAGGCGTAGGCGGTTCAACCGCAGAACAAGAGTTAGCCAAGCTCGCAGATATGACTCAAGGCGCAGAGCCTATTAGCCGCGATGAGTACTCAGTACGTATCGCTAACGCCCAGTCTATTATGCAGGCTGAAGGCATTGCCGCTATCTATGTTAATGCGGGCACCAATTTATACTATTTTACTGGAACACGTTGGTATGCCAGTGAGCGTATGGTTGGTGCGATTATCCCAGCTAGTGGCGCGGTTGAATACATAGCACCTGCATTTGAAGTTGATACGTTACTTGGTTATATGGCCATCGAAGGTAAGGTGAATACTTGGCAAGAGGACGAAAGCCCTTACGCACTCTTTGGTGATGTTCTGGCTCAAATGGGCATTAGCTCAGGTAATATAGGTATCGATGAGTCAGCTGCATTCTTTATATTTGATGGCGTTCGTCAAGCGCATCCGCAGTTTAATTATGTCAATGCCAAGCCTGCAACGGCGGGTTGCCGAATGATTAAATCCACGACTGAGCTAAGTTTATTACAGCGTGCTAAAGATATGACGTTAGAGGTGCATAAGGCTGCAGCGCGTATTCTTCGCGAAGGTATTAGCACCACTGAAGTTGAAGCTTTTATTAATGCGGCGCACATCAAGGTTGGCATCCCAGCTGGCTCGTATTTCTGTATTGTATTGTTTGGTGAAGACAGCGCTTATCCTCATGGGGTTAAGTCTCCTAAAGCACTTGATTTAAACGATACGGTGTTGATTGATACTGGTTGTCAGTTGTTCGGCTATAACTCAGATATTACCCGTACTTACGTTTATGGTGATCCTAGTGCGCGCCAACGTGAGCTATGGCAGTGTGAGCAAGATGCGCAAATTGCAGCCTTTGAAGCGGCGCAGTTAGGTGCAAGCTGTGCCAGTGTCGACCGTGCTGCTCGCGATGTGCTAGAGGCCAAAGGTTTTGGTCCTGGCTATGACGTGCCTGGTTTGCCACATCGTACGGGTCACGGTATTGGCTTAGATATTCATGAGTGGCCGTATTTAGTGCTTAACGATCAGACTCCACTCGCTGTTGGGATGTGTTTTAGTAACGAGCCTATGCTATGTGTACCAGGAGAGTTTGGTGTGCGCCATGAGGACCATTTCTATATGACTGAACAAGGTCCTGTTTGGTTTACTAAGCCTGCGCATTCAATCGACGATCCGTTTGGTTATCAAGCTTAACGATTACTCAAAAAATGACACAAAAAAGCCCGAATGGTTAACCGTTCGGGCTTTTTTTAAAGCGATTATTAATCGATACTGATGAGTTCAACATCAAAAATCAGTGTTGAGCCGCCAGCAATTTTGCCCGCGCTACGATTACCGTAAGCCAATTCACTTGGAATAAAAAAGCGCGCTTTCTCGCCAACAACCATCAGTTGCACACCTTCAGTCCAGCCCTTGATCACGCGATTTAATGGGAAGCCAATAGGTTCGCCGCGCTCAACAGAGCTATCAAATACAGTGCCGTCGATTAAGGTGCCATGGTAGTGCACTGTTACCGTATCACTTGCCTTAGGATGGACTGTGCCATCGCCCGCTGTCAGTACTTGATATTGCAGCCCTGATGCGGTGGTTGTTACAGCCTCATTTAATTTGTTTTTGGCGAGAAAAGCATTGCCGAGCTCAATATTCTCTTTGGCCGCTTTCTGGTTATTCATTGAGGTGAAGAAGTAAAAAATTACACAGGCGATAACCACGACCGCTAAAATCATTTTCATTTGAATTCACTTTAATTACGTTTACTGAATGTGGCTATAATCATATAGAATTGCCCCAGCCAGGTAAATCGACGAGAGGCTAGAGTATGGGATTGAACGTTATCTGCCATTGGCTCGAGCCCAACACGCTTCTAATTTGAATTAACTTACTCATAATATACCCATCATATACGGACTTCGACAGTTTAACGGTACTGATTCTAATCATCGCCACGTACATATGGGCTTATCAAAGTATGCAGTGAGCAAAGGGGGATTTAATGTTAAATATGGATTTAAGCCTGCGTGTCGTCATTAGAACTCAAGAGCAACCTTGGTTAGATAGCCCATCTGCAACGGTATTTCGTAAACCATTGGAGCGCGCAGCAGCAGAAAGTGGTCACACAACCAGCATTGTTAAGTATCAAGCTGGCGCCAGTTTTAACAGCCACAGCCATCCATATGGTGAAGAGATATTGGTATTAGAAGGTATATTCTCCGATGAAGAGGGTGATTATCCTGCCGGCACTTATATTCGTAATCCGCCAGGGAGCAGTCATGCGCCGTTTAGTAAAGAGGGCTGTGTGCTACTGGTAAAGTTAAACCAGTTTGATAAACGTGATTTACAAAAGGTGCGGATTAATACTCGCACCGGTGAATGGCGAGCGGGTATCGGTGGTTTACAGGTGATGCCGCTGCATGAGTTTGAGCATGAGCATGTGGCGTTGGTTAAATGGCCTGCAGGCGAGCGATTTCAAGCGCATCGTCACTTTGGTGGGGAAGAAATTCTAGTGCTGAGCGGCGAGTTTATCGATGAACATGGCGCTTATCCACAATACACATGGCTTAGAAGCCCACATCAGAGTGAGCATTTTCCGTTCGTTAAACAAGACACCATCATCTATGTAAAAACTGGCCACCTTCACCCTAAAGGGTGACGGGCGTTAACACTTTTCGTCGCTGCAACACTCTTCTTGCAGAAAAGCGACTAAGCCATCTAAACAATCAAATTGAGGGATACAGTGCAGAACTCTTCCCTCTCTTTGCTGCTTAACAAGCCCGGCGGACATCAAGCTTGAAAGGTGATGCGACAAGGTTGAATTTGGGATCTGTAATGTCTCTTGCAGTTGTCCAACCGGTAAACCTGCATGACCCGCTTTTACTAAGCAGCGAAACAGCGTCAACCTCGTAGGGTGGCCAAGTTCTTTTAATGCCTTTGCGGCAACGTCAATATCCATAATTTCAACTCAGTGTCAGTGTTGCCATTAGTCTTTAAGCGCAGAATTAGATAGCCGTGATAAAGCTCTATTTCTCTGGCCTGCTATTATTTCGATCATTACCGAAATAATAGCAGGGTAAAGACAATCATTGAAGTCTTATTGGCGAATACTTTATTTTCTCGATGGTTTTTCTGAGATCCATAACTTAATTGTACCCTGTACTACAGCTACGCCGTCGGTATCATATGCAGTTACTGGCACTAACATGTCACCAACAACCCACTGCTCAGGCTTTACTTCGGCGACACAAGTGATATCGCTGCCCGCTTTAGCGGTGTAGTCAACGCTCATTCCTTTAGGGATCCAACGTAAGTGGCTGGGAATAGAGGCTTCGGCCATGGTGCCCATCGCCATCTCTAGGCCATTACATATTGCGATTACGTGCACAGTTTGAATATGGTTGTGGACTAATTTGCGCTTTTTAATAAGACAAACGCATTTATTCACTTTTAATTCACTGATAAAAGGTTTTACTGTACCGAAGTAAGGGGCCATGCGGCAGACCATGAGTGAAAATATCTTGTTGCCAAAGGGGAGGCGAGTAATTCGCTTGTACAGAGACATCACCTTTGTGGGCTTATTGCTTGGCTTGTTATTCGTTGAGTTGCTCATCTTCTTCCTTGTGAACTTTACTGGTCGGATGAGATTAACATTGAATTAACATCGATTGCTAGCGTCTTACTTGTTTCGCGGTAAAGATAAGCTTCGCTTCTCTGGTGTAGCGCAGTATAATTTTGGCAGATAACTCTACTGAGTCGATTAAGGAATAAAGTGAACTATTTAAAGACCTACCTTAAAGGGATGGCAATGGGAGCAGCTGATGTTGTTCCTGGTGTTTCAGGTGGTACTATCGCCTTTATTACAGGCATATTAGATCAACTGCTTGATAGCATAAAAAAGATTAGACCCTCTTTATTTAGCATTATTAAAGAGCAAGGTGTTAAAGCGGCTTTTATACACATTAATGGACCATTTTTAGTTTGTGTATTTGGTGGCATCTTAACCAGCATTATGACGTTAGCTAAGCTTATAACTTATCTACTGCACACCCATCCTATTCCCGTTTGGTCGTTTTTCTTTGGGCTAATAGTAATATCTGTGGTGCACATGCTCAAACAGGTTAAGGGTTTCACCGTTGGTCGTTTAGTCTTGTTCGCATTAGGAGTCGCCATTGCATGGGGGATTACTATGCTAAATCCAATTGCGCTGGAGATGACTTACCTCAATGTGTATCTGGGTGGTTGTATTGCGATTACCGCAATGATTTTACCTGGGATCTCAGGCAGTTTTATTCTATTGCTGCTAGGGCTGTATACTTCGGTTATGGGGGCTGTAAAGGGGTTTGATATTGCCATTATGGCAACGTTTGCAGCAGGTGCTGCCACTGGCCTACTTAGCTTTAGCCATGTGTTATCGCTACTATTGCGCAAGTATCACGATGCAACTTTAGTGTTTTTAACCGGGCTGATGTTAGGGACTCTTGGTAAAATTTGGCCATGGAAAGAGGTGCTGAGTTTTCGGGAGAACTCTAAAGGCGAGATGGTGCCGTTGGATGAACGTATTATTTCACCACTGCAGTATGAACATATTACTGGTCAGCCTGCATTATTAAGCTATGCCATTGTCGCCATGCTATGTGGCATTTTATTGGTATGGGGACTAGAGCAATTCGCCAATAAAAACCGTCGCTAGCAAGTAACCAACTTTAAGATAAACGCCAGCATTTTGCTGGCGTTTTTTTTGGGATAAATCCAGGTAATTGCCATACTGAATTAAAAACTTGTACAACAAAGTGATCCTTGTACAAGGATGCTGCGTAATGACTTTAAAATTAAGGGAGTAATGCTATGAGCCATTTTAATTCAGACAAAATTCAAATCGGAATAAGCGCATGTTTATTGGGGGAGAAGGTTCGTTTCGACGGCGGCCATAAAGCCTCAAGCTATTGCCGCAAAGAGATAGCAGAGCACTTTGACTACGTGCCTGTTTGCCCTGAGATGGCAATCGGCATGGGCGCTCCAAGAAAATCAATACGCCTCGAAAAAGACGGTGACATCATATTTGTTAAAAGTGCTGATGGCTCAATAGATGTCACTGACAAGCTTAATGCGTTTAGCGATAAAAAAGTGGCTCAATTAGATTTTCTCGGCGGCTATATCTTGTGCGCTAAATCTCCAACGTGTGGCATGGAACGTGTAACTGAATATAAGCTAGGCACCAATAATGGTTGGAAGTCAGGTGTTGGAGTTTACGCGCGTAAACTGATGGAACGTTATCCGTTGTTGCCCGTTGAAGAGGAAGGGCGGTTACATGACTTGCCAATCCGCGAGAACTTCTTTACCCGTGTTTATGCTTATCATGACTGGCATTGCTTGCAAGCTTCAGGTTTTACCAAGAGTAATATTCTCGATTTTCACGCTCGTTATAAATACATGTTGATGGCGCATAACCCAAAGCTTTACCGCGAGCTAGGTCCTCTGTTAGCGGACATGAGTGGTGACTTGAACAAGATCGCTGATACCTATTTCACTCACTTCATGCAGATCTTAAAGGTCAAAGCGACTCGAAAGAACCACACCAGTGCGCTGCAACATATGCAGGGATATTTTAAAAAACATCTGTCGAGCTCACAAAAGGCAGAGCTCACCGAAGCCATCTTAAAGTACAACCAAGGTTTACAGCCTATCTTGGTGCCAATGACCTTGATTAACCATTATTTGCGTGAGTTTCCAACGCCGTACATTGAGAAGCAGGTGTACCTTAACCCGCACCCACAAGAGCTTAAGCTACGCTACGCCTATTAACTGGATTAAGGGTGATTGTCGTCTGGGTAAAGATACATTAGTGGCTGGAGGGGAGCATGACTCAGCTTAAAGCAGAAACAACAGCTGAAGCCTGGTTTAGTATCGGTGAAGCTGCAGAGCAAACCGGCGTAAACCCTGTGACGTTAAGAGCTTGGCAGCGACGCTTCGGTATTGTAATCCCCAAGCGCACAGCCAAAGGCCACAGGCTATATAGTCAAGCACACATAGAGCAAATTGTAGAGGTTCTAGGTTGGCTCGATAGGGGCGTTGCGATCAGTAAAGTGAAGCCGCTACTCAAAGATTCAGCTTCTGGAGCCCAGCAGAGTTCTACAAGTGCGGCTGCAGTGATTGCTGATGAGCAAATTAGTTTCTGGCAGATGAATATTGGCTACTTGAATCAATGCTGTATCAGCCTTGATGGCAGTGGCTTACATCGCAAGCTTAGTGAGCTGACAGCCATCTACCCATTTAATGTACTCAAAACGTGTCTGTATTTACCTTGGCTAGCTGATTTTAGCAAAAGTTCAGCACTAAGCTGTGAGGATAAAGTTGTTCAAACGTGGTTGGCAAAAGAGTTAGCGAATGCTTTCTCTGCCAGGCGATTAGCGTTATTGCAGGATAATTACCCTGCAATATTGCTGGTTAGCCTCTGCGATGTGGATGAGTGGCAAGCAATACTGCTGTCAGCAGAGCTCAGTGCAAATAATATCAAACACCAACAGCTCAGCATTCATCAGGTTGGGCAACTCTCGGAGCTGGTTGAACGGGTCGATTGTCAGCAAGTGCTGCTCATTGCCCCACCAAACTTTAACTCGGCAGATACACAAGCACTTCAGTTGTTAGCAACAAACTTACTGGATAGGAAGCAACAAGTTGAACTGCACTTATGGGGAGTCAATGCCCAAAGTCATAACAGTATTTTTGGGCTAAGCAATATCTCTTTACAGCAGTTATCAAGCAATACATTAGCTGCAGGTGCTGCAGTTAAAATGAATAATGAGAGATGCAAATGACAGTTAAAGCTGAAAATACCCTTGTATGGTTTCGTAATGACTTACGTGTGCAAGACAATCAAAACTTAGTTGCTGCCTGCGAGCATGCACTGCGTGAAGGTCACTCTGTCAGAGCCCTATTTATTGCGACTCCAATGCAATGGCAGCAGCATGACGTTGCCCCTATTCAGCTAGATTTTATTGAAAGACAGCTAAACCAACTTGCGATGTCACTGGCGGAACTTGGGATCCCGCTAGATGTTTATCAGCTAGATAGCTTCCAGCAGATCCCTGATTACCTGGCGCAATACACTGCTCAATGGCAAGTCGATTATGTATTTGCCAGCTGTGAGCCTGAATATAATGAGCAGCAAAGAGATCTGGCCGTTGCCGATAAAGTCGAGTTGGTGCTCTGTCAGCAGCACTGTTTGCTAGCGCCGTTAACCGTGCTCAACTTGTCGGCAGAGATGTACAAAGTATTTACCCCGTTTGCTAAGAAGTGGCGAGAGATAGCGCGGCGGAATGCTATCAACACTGTTGCAGTGCCTAAGCCCATAGGCCCGCCATTACTCATCACTGACAAAATCACCCTCCATTGCGACAAGGAATCCAGTGATGCTTGGGCGGTTGGCGAAGAGGTCGCACTCACGCAACTGCGCCAATTTGCATTGACTAAAATGGCAGACTATCAAGCTAATCGTGACTTTCCCGCTATTGATGGTACCAGTCAAATATCAGCTTATTTAGCCATCGGTGTTATTAGCGCAAGGCAGTGTATTGTGGCGTTGCTTAGTCATTATCCTGATGCTTTGATTAATGATCAAAGTCCTGGCCGCTGCTGGCTAAACGAGATTATTTGGCGGGAATTTTATCGACATCTGCTGGTGGCATTTCCTCGATTATCAAAAGGGCAAAACTTTAACCCCTTAGCTAACAACATCGCATGGAGAAACAACGAGCTAGAGTTTAAAGCATGGTGTAACGGTAACACTGGCTATCCATTGGTAGATGCCGCTATGCGTCAATTAAACCAAACTGGCTGGATGCATAATCGTTTGCGGATGGTGGTTGCCAGCTTTCTGACCAAGCACTTATTAATAGACTGGCGTTGGGGAGAGCGTTACTTCAGGCAGAAGCTTATTGACGGCGATCTGGCGGCCAATAATGGTGGTTGGCAATGGTCTGCTGGAACTGGTTGTGATGCACAGCCCTATTTCAGAGTGTTTAATCCAATATCTCAGTGCGAAAAGTTTGATCCAACTGGTGGGTTCCTCCGTAACTACTTACCAGAGCTTGAAGAGGTAGATTTGAAATTAATTCATAAACTTAAAATACCTGTTCAAGCAGAACTTTTTTCAGATAAAAGCTATATTTACCCTATTGTCGAGCATAAATTTGCCCGCGAAAGAGCATTGAAAGAGCTAGCGGCAATGAAGCGCGGAGTTAGCCAAGTGGAAGTGGTAGATCTAGACAAGGAGATTTTCGGATGACAGCAAGTGCAGATTCACTAAACCACGACACTCTGAATGTTTTGCCAAACAAAACTACAGATCCAGCTGTTCAAGTCGATGAGCGGTTGTTAAGTACTGATACTTTGCCGCATGAGATTATAGCGCGCTTTGTTTCTGTGTATCAAAAATTAAACAAGGACAATCTCGAGCTGCTCAATGAGATCTACTCAGATGACATCCGCTTTAGTGATCCACTACATAAAATCGCCGGCCTCAATGCATTAACGGATTATTTTAAAACACTTTATCAAAATGTTGAGTCGATAGACTTCGTTATCCACCAAGTGATCCGCGATGAAAGCACCGCAGCATTGAAATGGACCATGAACCTTGTTCATCCTAAGTTAAACGCCGGCAACGCCATTAGTGTCGAGGGGGTTAGTTTACTGACATTTGATGGCAAGATTAACCGGCACCAAGACTATTTTGACTTAGGCGCCATGGTCTATGAGCAGTTACCGCTTGTTGGCGGCTTGATTGGTTTTATTAAGTCTAAGGTTGCCAAATGAGTCCTTCAGCCTCCGCCTCGCAGCAACAAAAAACAGTACTGATCACCGGTGCTAGCTCTGGTATTGGTTTACAGCTTGCCAGTGACTACCTGCAGCAAGGCTGGAAAGTATTGGCTTGTGGCCGTAATCAACAAGGGCTGGATAAGTTAGTTGGTGCACAGAAGCTAGTGTTTGATATTAATGATGTTGATGCGATACAAGCTGAGGCTGAGCGTCTTCAAAATGGTGACTTTGCCAAACTGGACTTGGTGATCCTCAATGCGGGTACTTGTGAATATATAGACGATGCATTGCACTTTGATGCTGCACTGTTTGAACGCGTGATCCGCACTAACGTTATCTCAATGGGACACTGTATCAGTGCCTTTTTACCGTTAATGTCTCGTGGCAGCCAGCTCGCTTTAATGGGCTCCAGTGCTGTTTACTTACCGTTCCCGAGAGCTGAAGCCTATGGTGCATCAAAAGCGGCGGTGCAGTATCTAGCTAATAGCCTAGCGCTTGACTTAAAGCCACATGGAATTGGTGTCAGTGTTATCTGTCCTGGTTTTGTGAAAACACCATTAACAGATAAAAACGACTTTGCGATGCCGATGCAACAAACGCCGCAGCAAGCATCTATTGCCATTCGAAGTGGCTTAGCAAAAGGTCAGCAAGAGATACACTTTCCACGTCGTTTCACTCTACTTTTAAAATTTATCTCACTATTACCACTAGGGATTTGGCAAAAATTAGTGCAACCCAAGCATAATGAATCATCAGCAATTGATTCAAATAACAAACAATCTAACGCTAAAGAGATGGGCCAAAGTCGCCACTCAAATATCCCCGAAAACAAAAGGAAGGTGCGCTAATGGAAACGATTGATAGTAGTAATCGTAAAAGAATTGCCATTGTAGGTTCAGGGATCTCAGGCCTTACTTGCGGACATATATTATCGCAAAAACATGATGTGAGCGTGTTTGAAGCTAATGATTATATCGGTGGCCACACCGCCACTATCGATGTAGAAAAAGACGGTAAACAGTATGCAATTGACAGTGGTTTTATCGTCTTTAATGACCGAACCTACCCAAGGTTTGAGCAGCTTCTAGCCCGCTTAAACGTAAAAGCACTGGCGACAGAGATGAGCTTTAGTGTGCATAACTCTCTGACCCAGCTTGAATATAATGGCAATACGCTAACAAGCTTGTTTGCGCAAAAGCGCAATATTTTTCGCCCACGTTTCTGGCTCTTTATTAGAGAAATTTTACGTTTTAACAAGCTATGTAAACAAGCATTTGTCGACGATAGATACGATTACCAAACACTCGGCGACCTGCTTGAGAAAGAACGCTTTAGTGAGTTCTTTAGCTTGCACTATATTCTGCCTATGGGCGCTGCTATTTGGTCGTCAAGCATCGATGACATGAAGGCATTTTCATTACGTTTCTTCATTCAGTTCTTCCAGAATCACGGCTTGCTGAACATTACCGACAGACCACAGTGGTACGTATTAGAAGGGGGTTCTCGTAGCTATATACCTGATCTTATCGCCCCCTTCGAATCTGCAATTCACCTTAATAGCCCGGTGAACGCAATCGTGCGCAGTGACGATGGCGTCAAGCTGCAGGTCAATGGCCAATGGTTAGAATTTGACGAGGTGGTACTGGCCTGTCATAGCGACCAAGCACTCGCTATGCTGAGTGATGCCACTGAAGATGAAACTAACGTATTAAGTCAGCTCGCTTACCAAAGTAATGAAGTGGTTCTGCACTGCGATGAGTCTTTATTACCGAAGCGCAAGGCTGCTTGGGCCAGTTGGAATTATCGCTTAGATGGCGATACTCGCAAACAAGCGTCGGTCACTTACAACATGAACATCTTGCAGCGTTTGCCTATCGATGCGCCAACTTTCTGTGTCACGCTTAACCAGTCTGAACTTATCGATAACAGTAAAGTGTTGCGAGTATTTAACTATTCCCATCCCGTATTCAATGAGCAAACGATGCAGGCTCAATCGCAACGAGCATTAATCTCGGGTGTTAATCATACTCACTTTGCAGGTGCTTATTGGTACAACGGTTTCCATGAGGATGGCGTACACAGTGCCTTTGATGTGTGTGATGCGTTTGGGCTGCAGCTATGAATACGCAACTAAACAGTGGTGTTTATAAAGGTGATGTTAAGCATCGCCGCTATAGCCCGCGCAGGCATGACTTTGACTACCAAATGGCAATGCTGGTGCTAGATCTAGATGAAGTTAACTTAATCGAACAGATGAGCTGGCTCTTCTCTGCAACGGGCTTTGCCCCTTTACGCTTTAATCCAAATGATTACTTGAGAGCGACCAATCGAGATTCAGTCGGTTTAGCTAAAGTGAATGATTTAAAGGTAAAAGTGCTTGAGAAAATCGCAGTGCTTGGTGCAAAAATAACCTGTAATCGAGTGGTATTTGTTGGCCAGGTACGTCACTTCGGGATCTACTTTAGCCCGATAAACTGCTTCTTTTGTTACCAAGGTGATGAGCCTAAATATATGTTGGCGGAAGTCAGTAATACCCCTTGGAATCAACGTCACTATTACTTGGTTGATTTAGCGAACCCACAACCGAGTGATAAGGCCTTTCATGTATCGCCCTTTATGGACTTAGACATGAAATATATTTGGCGCATTCAACCGCCCACCTCATCAGTAAAAGTGGGCATTGAAAACCGCAGTAGTCAAAAGTTATTTGATGCCAATTTGTGCTTGTTTAGGCGAGAGATGTCTCATCAGAGTTTACGGAAAATGTTACTTCAGTTTCCATTGATGACACTGCGAATTGTACAAGGGATCTATTGGCAAGCACTGAAAATTTTTATCAAACGAGTGCCTTTTATTGGGCACCCCGGTAAGTCAGCGGAGAGATAATAATGGAAAATATAGCAACTAAGAAAAGTCTGGCGAGCGCGGGTTTACCAGATAATTTAGCCAAAAAGCTGCTTCTAAGTGTATTGCCTGCGCTAGCTGATGGGCACTTGAGTCTGATTGATGGAGACAGCAGTTATGAGTTCGGTAATAAAGACTCTGATCTGCATGCCACCTTAGTGGTGACTCATCCACGATTTTACCGACAGATATTACTGTCGGGATCTATTGGTGCAGGAGAGGCCTTCATTCAGCACCACTGGAGTAGCCCAGATTTAACCAAGGTGGTGCAGATTTTCGCTAGAAACTTAGCGCTACTCGATAAGCTCGAGCAGAAACTATCTTGGTTAACCACGCCATTTAGTCGACTAGGGCATCTGTTTAACCGTAACACGCAGGCGGGCTCAAAGAAGAATATTCTAGCGCATTACGACTTGGGTAATGACATGTACCAAGCGTTTTTAGATAAAGAGATGCTCTACTCTAGCGCGTTATATCCGCACGCGGATGCCTCGCTTGATGAGGCGCAGCAACACAAGCTCGAAACTATCTGCCAGCGATTGGATTTAAAAGCGGGGCAAACTCTGCTCGAGGTCGGCACGGGCTGGGGGGCATTAGCTATTTACGCAGCAAAACACTATGGCGTAAAAGTAACCACCACTACGATTTCAGATGCTCAGTTTGAGTATGCTAAAAATCGGGTTGAACAAGAGGGGCTAGCCGACAAGGTCACCTTACTCAAAGATGATTACCGCATATTAACCGGTGAATACGACAGAGTGGTGTCCATCGAGATGATTGAAGCTGTCGGGCATGAGTTTTTGCCGGGGTTCTTTAAAAAACTTGAATCACTATTAAAACCCAATGGCCGGCTACTTATTCAGGCTATTACCATTGCCGATCAACGTTATAATAGTTACCGCAAAAGTGTCGATTTTATTCAGCGCTATATTTTCCCTGGTGGCTGCTTGCCCTCAGTAACCCGCATGACAAATGAGTTAACCAAGCATACTGATTTCGTCACTTGGTCTGTTGATGACATGGGGCTGGATTACGCCAAGACCCTTAAAGATTGGCAAAATAATTTCGATGCTGCACTGCCAAAAATCAAAGCGCTTGGCTATGGTGATGACTTTATCAGAATGTGGAAGTTCTACCTTAGTTACTGTGAAGGCGGTTTCCTTGAGCGCACGACCAGTACGGTGCACCTAGTTGCCGTAAGACCGCAATATCGAACTGAGTTGTAGCTTCAAGATGATATTGGCTCAAAGAGGAAAACTCAGCACCACCCAGTTGAATCTGATTAATATACTGATGTTTCAAGCTGTGTGGTGGTTATCCATCTTGTACCAGAACAGTGTATTAGTAATAAGCTTAGGCTTATTGTTGCTGCACTTTGCATTATCTAGCAATAGACAAGCAGATCTGCTTTGTATGCTAAAAGTGGTCGCTTGTGGTTTGGTTATCGACTCCACTCTAACGCTTATGAATGTATTTGAGTTTCAAACTACACCCTATTGGTTGGCACTCATTTGGTGCCACTTTGCGCTCAGTTTACGTTATAGCTTAGCCTTTGCCCAACAGCTGCCTTTTTATCTCAATGCAATACTCGGTGGTGTATTTGGTTGTCTCAGTTATCTTGCTGGAGCGCGCTTTGGCGCGGTGGTGCTGCCACAAGAGTATTTAAACAGTGTAATGATCCTATTTAGCGTCTGGTTCGTAATATTTCCTATATTTGTTAATGTCAGTCGGCGGCGCTAAAGCGCAAACCTGACTGTTCTACCCTTACAGGAAGGTTACCATGGGATCCTCTCTCCTTTATCGAGCTGTAATATGTATTGCGGCCGCAATTAGCACACATTCTATGGCACAGCAGGGTTTTGATAACCCGCAGCTTCGAACCGTTGGGCCTACAGAGCTGCAGGCCCTGTCAGCTAGCTCACAATTTGTTGCTGGTAATAATACACAAGTGAATGTAGCCGCTGATATTAGCGCTCTAAAGGAAGTGGGAAGAGGTGAGATGGAGTGGTGGTGGTTTACCCTCTACCGCGCCCGTCTGCTAACCGTAGACGGTGAGTACCATCAAGGTAGATATCCAATGGTATTAGAGATTGAGTATTACCAAGAGATCCCTAGTGAACGCTTGCTTGAAGCGACAGTGGATCAGTGGCAACACTTGCAGTTGGATAAAAAACGTCAGCTTCAGTGGCAAGCATCACTTAGCGAGCTATGGCCCGATGTTAACGAAGGAGACACCTTGAGCCTGCAGGTGTTGAGTCCTAAGAGTAGCCAATTTTATTTTAATGGCAAACCGCTAGAAGAGCCGATGCCAGAGGGTTTTAGTGAAGACTTTCTCGCGATTTGGTTATCGACTCAAACCAGCCGACCCGAGTTACGTAAGCAGCTATTAGGGGAGATCGCATGCGACTGTTAAGCACCATCAATCAATTTAAACCAAAGGAGCTGATCTCAAGTCGCCTTGGTGCATTGCTAAAAGTATTCGCTATTTTGACGAGCGCTTTACTACTGAACGCCTGTAGCAGCCGTGATATAGAAGATTACCAAGACAGCACACCCGCGCTAGATTTGAAACAGTTCTTCAATGGACCGTTAACGGCTCATGGGATTGTGCAAGACTATAGCGGTAATGTGGTGCGACGCTTTACCGTTGAGATGATCGCTAAATGGGATGGTGATAATGGCGAGATAAAAGAGTGGTTCGTCTATGATGATGGTGAGAAACAGATCCGCATTTGGAACATCACCAGCCTCGGTGATGGTAATTATACCGGCACAGCCAACGACATTATTGGTGAAGCCACAGGCCGTGCAGTAGGTATGGCGTTGCAGTGGGAGTACGAGATGATACTGCCAGTCGATGGCAGTGAATACCAAGTTCGCTTTGATGATTGGATGTTTTTAGTGGATGAAAATACCATTATAAATCGCACCGATATTATTAAGTTTGGCATCACTATGGCAGAGGTGACCTTGGTGATCGCTAAACAAAGCGATACAAGATAACGCAATGACTGGCCGACCTTAGGCAAATCAATCCCCAATCACCAGACACATTTTCTGGCAATACATAGCTAACTTTGTTTAGAAAATTCATTTATGCTGCTAACACTCGTCTACTTAAAAGGATTTTTATGAAATATTTAGCAGCGTTATCTTTGTTTATACTGTTGTCAGCATGTGGCTCTAATGCCAGTTACTCGGTTTCTGCTAGTTCAGATGATGATGTGATGGGCTCACGACAAGCGCCGATGATGAGTGACAATACCCCGATCATTAATGACGATCTGGTGAAGGAAGCTGACAAGAAAGAGCAGGAAGGTAAAGCAAAAGAATAGAGCGCCACAGAGTGAACGCTCTAGCTTATAGCTTATAGCTGATAATTAAGAGCTTTTACGGCTGTTATCGACCTGCTTTTTATCGTAATACTCAAACGGGAACATGTTTCTAATTCTTTGAGTAATATCATCGCCGACATTGGCTGATACATGCAATCTGACGCCGTTGAGTTTTTCAGCTCTAATGGTGCAGGTCAGCTTGTTGGTTTTGGCGATAGCGCGGCACTCTTTTTCAAACTTCTCGGGGATCTTACCTTTGTGGGAGTTTAATCTGCCTTCTTTAAAGTGCATTTCAAAAACGGTTAAACCCTTCTTACCGCTGAAAATCAGCTTGTAGACAATGAAGATACCGATAGCAATAAAAGCGATTTTGAGTAGCGTTGGTGTCATAACTAATCCTTTTACTTAGATCCATGAGCTTTAAAGCTAAGATACCTTCGCTAGGTATTTTTTTAAAGCCACTAGCGCACAGTTTGCCAATATTTGTAATTTTTAATCAATAGGATATATTAATCCTAATTGCATTATGCAATTCAGATAGTTAATACAGTGTGTATTAGCGGCCAAGGAATGATGGCTGGCTATTCTTTTCGGTAAAGGATGACAATATGAGCGTTTCTAACGCAAAAAGGTGGGCAGAGCTGTGTCAGCAGCAGGCCGAGTTAATTGATAATCTAACTCGTGCTTTCCCCGAACGCAGTGATGAACATGCAAATTTGAGTGAGCATTGGCGTGAGGTTGGTCGGAAGATCACTGAGGGTGAAGTTATTTTAATGCCAAAACTTAGATGAGCTATTTATTTGAATCTTAACCTCGCAATAAAAAACCGCCTGCTGGCGGTTTTTTATTGGGGGAAGCAAGGTAAAGCAGTATTATACCAATCGGTATAAGTAGTGGGTCTACTCAGAGTGTTTTTTGGCGAACTAGTTCAAGGCGGATAATTGTCATAATGGTTGTTTCCTTTTGCCTTTATCCAACACCGAAGTAGGAAGCAAAAAACACTCCTTACAGGCGAGTTTTAGCGGCTCTGATGCTGCGTTAGTGAGCTTGAACGTAGAACAACTATGTACTTCACTCACTGCAAACCACATGGATGTGGTGAATGTCATTAATGCAGGAGCATTTAATGACCTTGCCTCAAAACCGCTAAACTCTCGCTGAGCGCCCCAACCTTTATACTGATTGGTATTAGAAAGCGTAGCTTGCTGACGCTAATACTGTGCCATCGTTTCTCCAAGGCTCAGAAGAGTCGATGATATTGTCTGAACTTAGGTTGGTGTCTAACCAAGCCAGTGATAGTGCTACACCGCCAAGCTCAGTCGAGACACCAATAGAGTAATCGGCGTAGTCTTCACCCCAATCATAGTCTGCACCATCGCCATAGCTGTAACCAACGTGTGCATCGATACTCCAGTTTTCAAAAATTTCATAGGAGTAGTTAAGCTCGGTATAGTTTAGTGAAACATCAGCATTAGCATAATCATTGGTGTACCACTGCGCAAGATGGAAATCGCCATAGTATAAGCCTACAGAGGCTTCTAAGTACTTAGAGCTTTCATCTTGTCCTGGGTAGGTGTAGTAGGTCAAAGTAACGTCATATTCCCACTCTTCATCGGCACCGAATGCTCCAGCATATCCGGCATAAATATCAACTTCTACATCAGCATCGTAGCTAGCATCATCAACATTACTTGCCCACACACCAAGGAAAATACCATTTTCCATGCTGTAATCAACACTGCCCTGAACGGCGAAATCACCCGCAGTCTGAGATACACCGCGGAAACGATAATCATTGGTGACCCCAATTTCACCAGAGAACTCAGCTTGAGCAAGTGGTGCAATTAGCGCTGTTGATAAGGTTAGACCGACAACTTGGGCAATCCGTTTTTTATTTAATTTTTTATACACGGTAGTATCTCCATTTTACTATGTTGACTTAGACGCTCCATTATTATGTTTTAAGCATCTTATGGTTTTGCCAAACAGCAGCGTTTGCTACGACCTCATGGCTAAAAAATGATTTCAGCGCCTAGTAGGCTCGAAAATCACATACACTTTGCGGCAGTCTTCAAGTACCTCCCAGGTACCATTAAATCCCGCAGGGATCACAAATCTATCACCCGCTTTTACTGTGGTTTGATTACCAATGCTGTCGGTGATCACGCTCGCCCCGGATATAATTTCGCAGTATTCATGTTCGCTGTAAGATACCTTCCAGCGGCCAATATCACCTTGCCAAACCCCGGCATGAAATTGGTCACAATCACTTGAGTAATGATTTTGCAGCTGTTGTTCTGGGTCGCCCTGAAGCCGTTTTTCTGCAGCTAGTTTGTAACGTTCAACGGCGGTATTGATAGCCGAAAAATCAATAATTGAATCAATGCCTATGCTCATCGGATGCTCTATTCCTTTTACTTGCATGAGTGATGTTGTTGCATGATAAAAACGACAAATGCGCAGCGTTAACTGCGCATTAAGCGGTTATTTCATGGTTGGCATAACAAACTCAGCTTTGGCTTGCTTACTTGGCTGCGGCCAGCGAGCGGTAATTGCTTTACGTTTGGTGTAAAAACGCACCCCATCTGGACCATGCATATGCAGAGGACCAAACAGTGAACGCTTCCAACCGCCAAAGCTATGGAAGGCCATCGGAACAGGGATTGGTACGTTCACCCCAACCATGCCGACTTGCACGTGATGACAGAAATGACGCGCCGCTTCACCACTTTGGGTAAAGATTGCGGTGCCATTACCAAACTCATGGTCGTTGATGAGTTGCAACGCTTCGGCGTAATCTTTTACTCGCACAATGGCGAGCACTGGCCCGAAGATCTCCTCTTTATAGACCGTCATCTCAGGGGTGACATGGTCAAACAAACAGCCACCTAAGAAATAACCTTGCTCATGGTCAGCGACTGTTAGCTCTCTGCCATCGACCAGTAATTTGGCGCCTTCGTTGAGACCCGTTTCCACATAATTGGTCACTTTCTCTAAGTGTTGCGCCGAGATAAGAGGGCCCATATCCATCTCTGGTGTTACGCCGTTGCCAACCTTTAATGACTTGATTTGCGGCAATAGCTTTTCAACTAGGGCATCGCCAGAGTTGCCTACTGCTAACACGACTGATATTGCCATGCAGCGTTCGCCAGCACTGCCGTAAGCCGCGCCCATAAGGGCTCCAACGGCTTGGTCTAAGTCGGCATCAGGCATTAACACCATATGGTTTTTAGCACCGCCCAAAGCCTGAACACGTTTGCCGTGTGCTGAGGCGGTAGCATAAATGTATTCTGCAATAGGGGTTGAGCCAACAAAGCTAACTGCATGCACATCTTTGTGAGTTAGCAGTGTATCAACTGCCTCTTTGTCGCCATTTACGACGTTAAATACTCCGTCAGGTAAGCCTGCCTCTGTTAGCAGTTCTGCCATGCGCATCACCGAGCTTGGGTCTTTCTCTGATGGCTTCATAATAAAGCTGTTGCCGCAGGCTATTGCGATTGGGAACATCCACATTGGCACCATTACTGGGAAGTTAAACGGTGCAATACCCGCTACCACACCCAAAGATTGGTTTAAGGTCCAGGCATCGACGCCGCCGCCAACTTGCTCTGTATGCTCACCTTTCAATAGGTGCGGAATACCACAGGCAAATTCAACCACCTCTAGACCGCGAATGATTTCACCCTTCGCATCATCTAGCACCTTACCGTGCTCACGAGTGATCAGCTCTGCCATCTCATCTATATTGGCTTCGACCAACGCTTTGAATTTGAATAGCACTCGTGAACGGTTAAGTGGAGTGACTTTAGACCAAGACTCATGGGCCTTTTTAGCTATCTCGACTGCACCAGCAACATCGGCTGCGCTAGCGAGAGATACCGTGCCGCGCTGCTCGCCTGTTGCTGGTTCAAAAATCGCTTGTGTACGTTGGCTAGGCGCAGTGTGGCCGCCATTAATGTAATGGTTAATCGTAGGCATAACGCAAAATCCTAATTGTAATTCCCTGTAGGGAGCCAATGGTGTTAATAGTTTTTGATGGATTGGCCTGCTGCCGTTACGTTAACTTAGGTAATCAAGCAGCAGGTTCTGGGATTAACCGACAGCGCTAATCGCATCCGATAAGGTGTTGATGATGGTATCTATCTGTTGCTTATCGATAATTAATGGCGGTGATATGGCTATAATGTCGCCGGTAGCGCGCACTAAGGTGCCATTAGCAAAGCAGTGTTCAAAGATGCCAAAGCCGCGTTTTCCGATGCCTTTATCGCTAGGGGCAAGCTGAATACCACCGACTAAACCTGTGTTACGGATATCGATGACATTGGGTAAGCCTTTTAAGCTATGAACCGCATCTTCAAAATAGCCTTCAAGTTCACGGCTGCGTTCAAATAGTTTTTCATTTTCATAAATATTTAAGGTGGCGATAGCGGCCGCCGCAGCTACTGGGTGACCTGAATAGGTGTAGCCATGAAACAGCTCGATGGCGTTTTCTGGCCCTTGCATGCAAGTGTCGTAGATAGCGTCGTCAATCAACACCGCGCCCATAGGAATCGCACCATTGTTGAGTGCTTTAGCGGTGGTGATCATATCAGGAGTGACTCCCCAGCGCTGACTAGCAAAAGCATCGCCAACACGACCAAAGCCAGTGATCACCTCATCAAAAATTAACAAGATGCCGTACTTTTTAGTGATCTCACGTAATTTTTGCAAATAGCCTTCAGGTGGCAAGATAACGCCTGCAGAGCCAGACATAGGTTCGACAATCACTGCAGCGATATTTTCGGCCCCGTGCAGCGCAACTAGCTGCTCAAGCACCTCTGCTTTTTCAGCACCGGTTTTTGGCATGCCACGACAAAAGGCATTTTCTTGCATATCAAGCGTATGGGGTAGATGGTCAACACCTTGTAGTAGCTGCTGATTAAAGGTCTTGCGGTTGTTACCAATACCACCGACTGAAATACCACCAAAGCCCACGCCGTGATAACCAAGCTCACGGCCAATAAAGCGAGTACGAGTGGCTTCACCATTGGCGCGATGATAAGTCAGGGCAATTTTAAGCGCGCTATCAACAGACTCAGAGCCTGAGTTGGTAAAGAAAGCTTTATTAAGTCCAGCAGGGCTTATTTGCGCTAATCGCTCAGCCAGTTCAAAAGCAAGCGGGTGGCCCATTTGGAAAGAGGGGGCATAGTCCATCTCATGGATCTGTTTGCTAACGGCTTCAGAGATCTCTTTGCGTCCATGACCAGCATTGCAGCACCAAAGTCCTGCAGTACCATCTAATATGGGGCGACCAGCAGTGTCTTTGTAATACATGCCCTTGGCATGAGCCAACATTCTGGGGTTAGACTTAAATTGCCTATTGGCCGTAAACGGCATCCAGTAATTTGATAAAGACGGTGTTTCGCTGTGGTGGTGCGTCTGTGAATCTGCCATATCATCTACCTTGATTCAGTTTAATTATTGTTGTTTTTTTAGTAAGTGTTGCTTTTTTAATCGAGCGGTTGATATTTGCTATGCTATGTCAGAAATAATGAACATGAAAGCTTTTTGTGCATTTATTTATAGCAAAAATGAACTTTTTGTAAAATATATTGAAATTTAGGGGCGGTTAAGCGTAATCTTGCTCTACACCTTATTGGGTTCTATTGCTGTTTATAGACAAAAAGAGCCCATTTAAAGCGATTCTAATAATTACATACAGCATTTAGAGGTCATCATGAGCACACCCGAAAACCGCAGCCAGTGGCAAGCACTCGCAGATTCAATCGCTATTAATGGTTCAGCGTTTATCGCTGGCGAATATGTTGAGTCACAATCGAAAGCGACCTTTGACTGCATCAGTCCGATAGATGGCAAAGTGTTGGCTAAAGTGGCGAGCTGCGATGAGGCCGATGCTAATATTGCGGTTAACAATGCTAGAGCAACATTTGAAAGTGGTGTGTGGGCAAATCTGCCTCCAGTTAAACGTAAACAAGTGATGATCCGTTTTGCCGATCTGCTCGAAGAGCATGTTGATGAGTTAGCACTGCTTGAAACCCTGGATATGGGTAAGCCAATTCAATACTCCCGCGCGGTCGATGTTGCTGGCGCGGCGCGCTCAATTCGTTGGTCAGGCGAAGCGATAGACAAAATTTATGATGAGATAGCCCCTACAGCACACAATGAGATCGGCATGATCACCCGTGAGCCTGTCGGTGTGGTGGCTGCAATTGTGCCATGGAACTTCCCGCTATTAATGGCATGCTGGAAACTCGGGCCAGCTCTAGCAACCGGAAATAGCGTAGTATTAAAGCCATCCGAGAAGTCACCATTAACTGCGATTCGTATGGCGCAGCTTGCCATTGAGGCGGGGATCCCTAAAGGCGTGCTAAACGTACTGCCGGGTTTTGGGCATACCGTTGGTAAAGCCTTAGCGCTGCATATGGATGTCGATACGTTAGTGTTTACCGGTTCGACCAAGATAGCCAAGCAGTTAATGGTTTATGCCGGTGAGTCAAACATGAAACGTGTTTGGTTAGAGGCGGGCGGTAAGAGTCCGAATATCGTATTTAACGATGCGCCAGATCTTAAAAAAGCGGCGCAAGCTGCGGCCTGTGCAATCGCATTCAACCAAGGCGAAGTGTGCACCGCGGGCTCACGTCTATTAGTTGAAGCCGGCGTTAAGGATGAGCTTATCGGCCTCATTGCCCAAGAGTTACAAGCTTGGCAGCCAGGTCATCCACTTAACCCAAATACCACATCGGGCGCCGTGGTTGATAAACAGCAGCTCGATAATGTGCTTGGCTATATCCAATCAGGTAAGGATGAAGGCGCGAGCTTAGATTTCGGTGGCCGCCAAGTGATGCAAGACAGTGGCGGTGTCTATATTGAGCCAACGATTTTCTCTGGGGTTGATAATAAGATGACCATAGCCAAAGAGGAAATATTCGGCCCGGTATTATCAGTCATCACCTTTGATGGTATGCAGCAAGCGATTGAGATAGCTAATGACAGTATCTATGGTTTAGCCGCAGGCGTGTGGACCGCTGATATTAGCAAAGCCCACAAAACCGCCAAAGCATTGCGCAGCGGCATGGTATGGATAAATCATTATGACGGTGGTGATATGACCGCACCATTCGGTGGTTACAAGCAATCGGGTAATGGTCGCGATAAATCGCTACATGCATTTGATAAGTACACCGAGATAAAAGCCACTTGGATAGCACTGGATTAATTTTCGTCAAAGGCTAGCCACTATACCAATAGCCAGTCCTGTAGAGGGCTGGCTTTGTTATTTTAAGGATTACAATGAGTGATATCAGTTTTAGACTCTACCGCGCCGACGATAGAGAGGCTTGTTTAGCATTATTTGATGAAAATTGCCCTGCGTTTTTTGCGGCCAATGAGCGCGCCGATTACGCTGAGTTTTTAGATACGCAGCCAAGTGAATATCAGGTTTGCCTTAAAGCTGATGTCATTATTGGCGCTTTTGGTTTGATGGGTTCAGCAGCAGATTGGCGCGATCTCAACTGGATTTTAATTTCGCCACATTCACAAGGGCTGGGATTAGGCACTCAATTTATTCGCCGAGTGGTGCAGCAGGCAAAGCCGGCTGGATTAACCGGGATCACAATTGCTACCAGCCATCTTGCAGAGCCCTTTTTTGCCAAACATGGCGCTAGCAAAATTTGCAAAATTGAGCATGGTTGGGGAAAGGGCATGCATCGAGTGGATATGGAGTTGAAGTTGTAAGATTTTCTTAAAGTTAAGCTATAGTCATTAGAACGTGTCTAGATAGCTAGTGCTCACCACGCTACGCCTATAAATCCACTATTTAGTCTCAATTCAAGCGCTTTACCTATTTTCCTCTAGCAATCGATATTGAAAGAACATCTAGAGGTTTAGAGTAGGATATGTGCGTTGATATTGAGAGGGAAGCTGGCTTATGCTATTGATTTATAGTGGCTAGCTATAGATATTACTTTAAGCCCGCATACCTTTGTTCAAACACCGAGTTAATCAGCCGCGCTTTTAAACCTATAAATCCCAGTAAACTCCCCAGTTCCTTCGAACCGTCTGGTCATTCTTTGTTGTAAGCCATTCAAGTACACGTTTGGTAAGTAGCAATCGTTGATATCAGTTTTTAAACTGGGTATGTTATTGATTAATAATGGCTGGCTAAGGATTTTGCTCTTGAATGGGACACAGCATCAATTTAATCCAAGGGTCAATTATCAATCAGGCTGGGAAAGAGAGTTTAAATGAAAAAACTTATGAAACTTGGTATTATTTTCTTTAGCATGATATCAAATCAATTACTTGCAGATGAATATGTAGAGTGCCCAATTCAAGGTTTAGTGCCAAATAATGGCGCCTATTATTCTATATTCGAAATAGATGGTATACCGCATGCTTTAAAGGCTAACAGAAACTTTATTAATCAGCTTCCGGTCAACTATATGTCAAGGTTTTTATTTAGTGTTGCTCAGTATGAGGGAGGCTACTTTTGGGCTGGATATGGTGATGATATTGGTCTTTATTTCCATAACGAACAACAAGGAAAGGATACACTGATAAAGAAAGGTGACTTTGTTAGTGTATTCAAAAGCTTAGATGGTGATGTGTTTGCCATTAAGAATATCGTTAACAGTGAAGACACAAGAGTCGAATATTCTTTGTTATACCAGTATAGCAACTTAACTAAAGAGTGGAATGTTCTAAAAGAGTTTCCTGGTCGTGTTGCTAATGTCATTTCTCGTATGGCTATCTTGAATGGGGTTTCATCGAATGAAATGGCTGATGATGTACAATACATATCAGGACTAAATGGATGGGCTTATGAATTTAGTTCCGGTAAGAAAGAAAGCGGATATCTTAGCTGTGTAAACGTTAAAAAAGATAAACCGGCGGTTTATATGGACAGGCATGACAAATCAAACTTAGATAGCTAGTGATTTCCCCTCTTAATTAGCCCCATTTTTCTGAAACTATCTCCTGAATTATATCGATAGTAAATAGCTTTTCTGTCAGACATGCTAAGGTGGGTATAAGTCATCTTGGAGTCCTTTGCTGTGTTATGGTCGCACATAAACATTAGCAGAAGCTTCAGGATGACTGTCTCTTCAATGAGTTAGCTGTAATGGTGCACTTGCATGTTGAACGCGGCTATACTGCTAAGAAATACATAGACAGCCATAGTTAATGGGACTTGACGAGGAGCCCCCTATAATCACTGTTGCAGCCGTGCCGTTCGGCGTGCCTTTTTGTGCGAGGATAGAATAAATATGGACAGGCTTAGTGAATGATGACGCGGCTAGCTCATAGCCTCTAAACTATGGGCTAGCCGCTTAATATTGAACCTATAAACCTTAAGGCGTGACGATATTAAACACACCTTTTGGCTGATCTAACATGGAGAAAAAACTGACTAGATCTAGCTTACTGCCTTCAATGCTAAGCTCGTCAGAGAAGATGACATCGGAAGCGCCTGCGGCACCGATAATGATATCAACAAACAGTTCGTGACTGATGTTAAGCGTGGCATTGGCACTGGCTGATTTAGGTGCAAGCTTGTGGTGTAATACTGCATTGTTAAGTGTTAGCACATAGTTTTTATCTAAGTCAGTAAAATTAATATTAAGCTCAAACTCCTCACCAAACGCCTCAGGACCAATCACTCTTGATGCCATTGACTGCATAAAATTCTCGACTGGCGATCGCAGTAAGATCTGTTTCATTGACGCGAGATCGATTCCTTTCTTTGGTGCTCCGTGACGTAGCTCGAAAGCCGCGCTCAGGTATACGTCACGCCAAGGTGCTGACTCAGCTTGATACCCGAGTTGGTCGTAGCTCGAAGCCAACAACTCTTTAGCGCGGCTGTTGCTATCATCTGCCACTACAAGATGGTTGATGAGTTCTGCCGCCCAGCGATATTCGCCGCCTGCTATGGCGATTTCAGTCTGCTTGATAATATTGTCGGCGCCGCCCATTAACGCGACATACTTTTCCGCTGACTCGACTGCAGGTAGCGGATCTAGGTGAACGGGATTGGCGTCGTACCAACCTAAATAGGCTTGATAGACTGCTTTTGCATTATGCTTGGCTGTACCGTAATAGCCACGGCTTGAGAAAGTGTTTGCCAGTGCTGGAGGCATCTCTATGGCTTCAGCTATTTCGGCTGGCGTGAGTCCGGCATTTAACATGCGCACTGACTGGTCGTGAATATATTTATAGGTGTCTCGCTGGGTTGTTAAAAAGTGATTGATTGGCTCTTGCCCCCAAATTGGCCAGTGGTGACTGCCAAAATACACTTTGGTATCGCGCTGGGCATTGAGTGCTTTATCAATCGAGCGGCTCCATGTTAGCGCATCGCGCACCTTAGCCCCGCGCAAAGTATACAAGTTGTGCATGTTTTTAGAGACCAATTCAGCGCCGCAGTATGCCTGTTGCTCTGGTAGGTAAAAAGTAAACTCTGCTGGCGCTTCACTGCCGGAGACAATTTGAAACTCAAATGGCACGCCATCGATGAGCTGAGTTGAGTCATGCTCAATAACGGTAGTGGGGCTTAGAATTCCAAATTGACCAAAGGCAGGCTCTTTACCTAGCCCGGAACCAATATGCCCCCTTGTAGAGCGCGGCAGCTGTTTGCCATACATATACATGGCTCGGCGGCTCATGGCGGTACCAGCCATCACGTTCTCGCTGGTGGCTTCATGCATAAAGCCTGCTGGGGCGATAATGTCTATCCCATCTAGGGAGTTTTTATCTGGAGTATTCATTTCAAGTAAGCCGAGTGCGCCGCCAAAGTGATCCATGTGGCTATGGGTAAATAAAATCGCGCTAATTGGCCGCTCTCCAAGTTGCTGTTTGAGAAATTCAAATGCTGTTTTGGCCGTTTCTGCAGTGGTTAACGGATCAACCACAATCCAACCTGTCTTACCTGCAATCACTGTCATATTGGCTAAATCAAAGCCTCGCAGCTGGTAAACGCCCTCAGTGACTTCAAATAGGCCGTCGATGTTGTTGAGTGTTGCTTGGCGCCAAAGACTGGGGTTGACGCTGCTGGGCGCATCACCGGTTATGAAGTCGTAAGCGGTTCTATCCCAGATGGCTTTACCTTGCTTGTCAGTCACAACCAGCTTCGGCATTTTGGCAATAAAGCCGCGTTTGGCGTCTTCAAAATCCTGAGTGTCGCTAAAGGGAAGCTTTTCTAACAGCGCTTTATTTGCATCGATGGTGTGGCTACTTGCCGCGGTAAAGCCGGATTCATCGGGACTGTTACTCTCAACTGCAGTTGGACTTGGCTGACAACCTAACAGAAGGGTGGCGGCTAAACTGCCAAGCAGCGGTGTAAATAGCTTAGATAGAGCGGGAAAATGACATCGTTGAGATTGACTTGGCATAATGACTCACTGGCTAGCAAATTAACAATTAACCGTAAGTTATTACAAGTTGGTAACGAGTTGGTTATCATTTTTCGCCAACTTGAATGACCCAAAAGTGGGTTAGCTAGAAAACTTTAGCCGATAACTGGCAGGGCTGACGCCGTTCCACTGGCTAAAGGATCGGCTGAAATTACTGACACTGCTATAGCCTAAGGTGTCAGATAATGAGCTAACGGGCATTTGAGTATTGACGAGGTAGTGATGCGCGAGCTCTTGGCGTTTTAACTTCAACAAGGCCCTAAATCCAGTCCCTTCAAGCTTGAGATAACGGCTTAAACTGCGTTCACTGATATTGTACATTTGGGCAATTTTTAGCGCAGTTGGTTCGCCATTAACGAGTAGAGCATGGATCCCTTGGCTGGCTTTTTCCTGCCAGCTCAATGCTTGCATCTTATGTAAATACTGCCTGACAACTTGCTCATTGTGCTGCGCTAAATGGCGGTTTTTACTGATAACGGTCTGCTCAAGCATAGTGCGGTCCATCCACATACAGTTGCTATTTGCAGCCATAGTTACCGGGCAGTTAAACACATCTAACCAAGCTTGTTGTGACTTAGCTGTGGCTCTGAGCAGGTCAATTTTACGCACAAAGTCACTATGACCAATCATCTGTTTGCCATGCAGCATCAAGCTTGTGAAAAAGGCATCAATCGCGAGATCACTGATCTCAACGCCATTGAGTGGAATGATGGTAAACCCAAGTAACTGTGGGGTGCGTTGTAAGCTAATCACCGCTGAATTACTGACTAGAGCAGCGTAGTCGGGTAAGGTCTCAAAGGCTTGGGCAAGCGTATCGCTACTCAGCATCAAAGCGCCCAGCGAGCGAAAGTTTATCGGGTAAGCATATTGGCCAACTGTAAGCCCAAAAGCGGCAGAACCAGACGCTTGCTGCGCTGCTTGCCAAAGCAAAGTCATTTTATCTATCGCCACACGTGAATCGGGTTCGGCTTCTAGCTGAGACAAAGATAAACCGGCTCGTTTAAATATGGTTTCAGCGTCTATATTACTTGCACTAAGGGCCCGAGCAATCGCTAACGACCAAGCGGCAATCGTGCTGTATTTTGCGGTTGTCAAAGCGAGTTCCTTATATGCATGCTCGATGTTGTATCTTGGCTGATGTCGTCATTGTAGCGTTAAAATCTATAAAATTGATATGGTTATAATTCATCCTATTATGTAGTCTGGGCGATGACAATGGCATAAAAGTGGAAAGGTCTAGGTGTTATGGGGTCGATAGATGTAAGGCAATTAACGGAGCAAGATTGGCGCGAATATAGGCGGTTACGTCTGGCCTCTTTGCTAGATGCGCCGGACTCTTTTGGATCTACTTTCGAAAAAGAGCGGATGTTCAGTGAAGCTGCATGGCGCGCACGGCTCACGGCTACAAAAGTTGCGACACAGCTGCCATTAGTTGTCAGCTTAAACGGTGCGTCAGTTGGCTTGGCGTTTGGCGTGGTACATAGCAATTGCTACCGATGCGCCCATGTATATCAAATGTGGGTTGCAAACAGCGCACGCGGCCAAGGTGTTGGAAAGTTATTGCTGCAAGAAATCCTTGATTGGGCAGGGACAATGAATGTTGCTGAGGTTCGCTTGTTGGTGACAGTGGGGAACCCTGCTGCAATCGCGCTTTATCAAAAGCTAGGTTTCCAAGCTCGGCCAGAACTTGAACCACTAAGAGATGGTTCAAAGATCATGGTGCAGACCATGTTCTGCGAAGTAGATTGATAGCGTGGTTTGTAAGTGTAAATTTCTCATTATGGTGATTGTTGCGAAATTGTTATACTTGGTTGTTTTTTTACATACAACTAGTTATCACCGCATAATGGAATTTATACATATGGATAAGTGGATAAAAATACTGGCATTGGTGTTCACCTTGCCTTGCGCTGCTGCGACAAATACCATTCCTGTTGAAAGTTTTTCTAATCTCAGAATGATTGAATCTCCGCAGGTCTCTCCTAATGGCGAGTCAATCGTGGCTATTTATAATACTGAAAACGGTCCTTTAGTCGTTTTATCAGCGTTTGGTTCAGCGAAGATTACTGGGCTTGCTCAGCTCAAAAAAGCTAAAGATAGAGTCGACTTTGTTCGCTGGTCCGGCAGTGAATATGTGATTATCGGTACTAGCTACCCAGGCTATTTCAACGGAATGTATTATAGAGTATCTAGACTTTACGGCATTAATGTTAAGACTAAAAAGGTCCGAGAACTCATCAATAAGCGAATGAGTAAGCAATCTTTCCATGAAGTGCAATCTTACCAGTTAACGTCAACACTGAAGAATGAGCCGGAGCACGTGCTGATCAGCACATATGATAAGAGAGATAAAGCATACAGTGTATTTAAGGTCGATCTATCTGATGGTGGCTTCGATAAACAATTTGCTAATAAATATGAAGTTGGTGCTTGGTACCCTGATGCTAATGGCGTCATTCGTTTAGGTATCGGAGGAGAGAAAGCTAAGGGGATATTTCAAGATAAAGGCCACTTTATCAGCACTTGGTATCGTAAAACGGAAGATGAAGACTTTGCTTTATTGCATAAAAAGAAGATGGGTGAAGGTGCTACCTTTAGCGTTCAAGGTTTAACTGATGATGGCAGTCAGGCATATATTTTGAGTGATAGAGAAACTGGCCGTCAAAGTTTGTGGCTTTATGACATAGTCAGTGGACAATTTGCTTCAAAGCTGTTTGGTCATGAAAAGTTTGATCTTAGCGCTACCATCACTAACTCTAGTGGGAAAATTGTTGGAGTAACGTGGAATGATGATTTTCAAAGACGTCACTATTTTGATGAAAAAGACAGTCAGCATTTTGAAGATATAAAAGCAGCATTAAAAGGTTACGAAGTATTTATTAGTAGTGAAAGCAAAGATCAAAGCAAAGTATTGGTATTTGCGATTAAAGATAATTCACCAGGTAAGTATTTCTGGTTAGACCTCAAGTCGAATAAAGGGGGTCTATGGTTTTCTCAGTACCCTCATTTGGAGAAACAGCCACTTGCTAGCGTGCAGGCCATTGAATACCCTGCAAGTGATGGATTGATGATCCCCGCTTATCTCACTCTGCCTGTTGGGCTTCAAGAGGGTGAGAAACCTGCGTTAGTGGTGTTGCCACATGGTGGACCCCATGCGAGAGATATGCGTTACTTTGATCCATTAGTTCAGCTCATTGCAAGTCGAGGTTACGCGGTGCTACAGATGAACTTCAGAGGTTCTGAAGGCTTTGGCACTAAATTTGAGACTGATGGCTATTACCAGTGGGGCAAGCGGATGCAACAAGATGTGATGGATGGTGTTGCATGGCTCGATACGCAGAATATTGTTACAAAAGACGCGTGTATTGTCGGGGCTAGCTATGGCGGCTATGTAGCACTGACTGCTGCATTTCAATCTAGCGAACGTTTTAAGTGCGTAGTGAGTATTGCTGGGATTAGTGATTTGAAAGTGCTAGTTGAAGACGAAGAGCGTCAATCGAGCTATGTTGATAATATTGTAGAGTTTGGTGATGAAGACGCTGTTGAAGCATTGGATGAGGTGTCTGCAATTGCTAACATTAACAAAATTAAGGCGCCAATATTACTTATTCACGGCACTAGAGACACTCGAGTTGGCTATAGTCAGTCAAAAGATTTCTATAAAAAGGCTAAAGGTAAGCTTGATATTAACTACATTGAGTTTAAAGATGGAACCCATTTCTTGGATAATCCCGAGAATCGAAAAGTGGCTTACGACGAGCTAAGTAAATTTTTGCGTAAACACCTTTAAGCACTCTAAATAGAATATATTTATACTGGATTTGACGAAGCATGGTTTGAAAAATGTGTAGTCACTTTTGAGTGTTTAAGCTAATGAGCCTATCAAAGATTAAAAGCCTGAAGAGCGATCTACAGGCTTTTTCATTGTTGAATTACGCACATTCACCTAGTGGGCTAAGCATCATCGCTCAAGTCTTGCCCTAATGCATAGAACTCGCCAAAAAACTAAGCTCGAAAGATCAGCTACCTCTAGTCACTAGAACGGATAGTGGTCAAATATATCGTCTATCATTTCAGCTAGTGGCGCATCTCCATCACAGATTCTGCTGTATGTACGCAGGCCTGAGATCTGGATCTGAATATAACGAGCTAACTTCTTACTATCTTTACCTGTGCTAACGTCACCAAGAGCTTGTGCTTCTAATATTAGCTTTTCAAACTCATGTTCCATCGCTTTTAATGAGTTTTTTGCAACTTGTAAGAGCTCCTGCTGCTCATTGGTTAGTTCAGCAACGGTTTTAGCTAACATACACAAAGGGCTTGGCGCGCAAGCTTGCTGTTCAATGATCACTATTTTCATAAAGGCTTTTAGCGCCTCAATTGGCGAGCTAGTTTCTGTACGAGATTGCGCGAGTTTTGCTATGCCAGCTTGGGTATAACTGGCTAAAGCTTCCTTAAATAATCCCTCTTTACTACCGAAAGTCGCGTAGATACTGCCGGGGCGCATATCGATGACATCCTGCAAATTACGCATAGAAGTAGCATGAAAGCCTTTCTCCCAGTACAAATCTTTTGCTTTTTCAACAACCTGTTCTCGATTGAATTTTGCATTCTTTGCCATATAGCCATCACACCAATAAAAAGTTTGAACGATTGTTCAATTTTATCTTGAACGATCGTTCAAAGCTAGTTATATTGTTTTTAAAGAAAGCGATGTTGTTTTTAAATCGAGTAATCAGAGTGACATCGTTGCTCTTAAATTAGTGAATCAAGTACTACTAACTTTAGGAATATCCTCATGAACGACTTTAAATTTCATACTATTGAATCAGCACCAGCCAAGAGCAAAGCGATTCTAGAAGGCGCTGAAAAACAGATGGGTAGAATACCCGGTTTATATTCGGTAATGGCGGAGTCGCCAAATACACTACAAGCCTATATGCAGTTGCATCAGCAATTTGCGAGCTCGTCATTTGATGCTGAAGAGCTCACTGTGGTGTGGCAAACCATTAACGTAGAGCATGAGTGTCATTATTGTGTTCCGGCTCATACCGGTATTGCGCATTCAATGAAAGTTGACCCTGATTTGACTGAGGCGTTACGCAATCGTCAACCGATGCCAACCGCTAAGTTACAAGCATTGCAGGACTTAACCTTGAGTATGGTTCGCAATCGAGGCAATGTTGAGCCCGCGGAACTAGAAGCGTTTTACGCGGCAGGTTACGGCCAAAAGCAAGTGCTAGAGATCATTCTAGGGCTATCGCAAAAAGTGATTAGTAACTACGTCAATCATGTTGCTAAGACGCCGGTCGATAAGATGTTTGCCGAATATGCATGGTAGTGGTTCATTGCAGTGAAATAGCTTTTTTCTGACATTGAAAGCCTGTAGAACATTCTACAGGCTTTTTTCTGGCTGGTAGTTTTCTAGGGCTCAATCGCTAGATAGTTTATTTACAACAGTGTGTTACTGCTGTTAACTTGCAGTACGTATAACAACCAATATTGCTGGGTGTTGATATTGGTACATAAAAAAAGCTGAGTAGTGATTATGAAAATTGAAGTGCTTCACAAAGAAGACAGCGCTGTAAATGATACCTTGTTAGCGGGGCTGCGCCGTTATAGAAATGAAAATATGGGCAATGAAGAAGCCCAGCCATTATCAGTCGTGGCCAAAGATGACCAAGGAAAAATCATAGGCGGAGTTGCTGGTCGCTGCATATACAAAAATTTCCTTATCGAAATGGTATGGGTCGATGATGTGGTTCGTGGCAGCGGCCTTGGACGGCGATTAATGCTGCAAGCCGAAGAGCAAGCTAAGCAAAGAGGTTGTTTGGTTGCGCAACTTGATACTTTATCTTTTCAAGCGCCGCAATTTTACCAAAAACTGGGCTTTGAAGTTGTCGGCACTGTGCCAGAGTTTGCTGGCAGTCCCGCACGTTACTTTATGCTAAAAAAGTACTCGTCGTGATAGCGCTTTGACCGTAGAAGTTAAATTAGTCAACAAGGAAGTTTTATGAAAATTTGTTATCTACTAATCCTACTCATTTTGTCTTTACCTATTCTAGCCAATACACATTTTCCTGACAGCAGGCATATTGCCGTTCAAGGAAGCGCGGAAATAACGACTAAACCAGATATTGCCAGAATTACTTTTGAGGTCAGTTCCCTTAAGGATCGAGCTATAGATGCTAAAGCTATTGTTGATAAGCGAGTGAATTTATTATTGGCAGGCTTAGAAGGTTTTGCTATTACTGAAGATGAAGTTACAGCGTCAAGTTTATTAACTGAACCCTATGTGACTTATGCTGAGGATGACAACGACAACGAAGTTGTTTCAGGTTACGTGGCAACAAGAACGGTTGTGGTGTCGTTATCTCAAATCGATAAAATGAATGAATTTATTGATTTCGCTTTAAGTGTTGATGTTAACGTGGTTGAGGATGTAGAACTGCTATCTTCAAAAGCTGCTGGGCTAAAAGAAAAGGTGGCCCAACTGGCGGTAGAGAACGCTATATCAAAAGGCACGAACTTAGCCAAAGCGTTTGGTGCCACTTTAGGTCAGATATATAGCATCAATTCAAGTGCTAACCGTTCCTACTATGGTTACGGTGGAGGAGTTGAACGGATTGAAGTTACGGGATCTAAATTACATCGCTCTGATCTGACACAAGGGCGTTACCTACAAGCATCGATTACTTTTACCTCTTCAATAAGTGCGGTGTTTGATTTAAATGTAAATAATTGAAAAATAATGATTGAAACCCTCTGAACAGCACGATTAGAGGGCTTTTTATAGTTTTTATGTCATCTAGCTATTTAAAAAATATCTCTGAACCTATGATACAGCATGCCCATAGCAAGCAGTGGGGAACGTAAGTGAGGGCCGCCTGGGAATGTCATATGCGGTATTTGTGCAAAAATATCAAAGCGTTCTGCTTGGGTGCTAATGGCTTCTGCAATCAGTTTGGCTGCCATATGGGTGGCATTAACGCCGTGGCCTGCATAAGCCTGAGCGTAGAAGATATTCTTAGCATCTGTTAAGCGACCTATTTGCGGCAGGCGGTTTGCACCTATGCCTATCATACCGCCCCATTCGTAATCGATACGTATGCCCTTAAGCTGCGGGAATACTTTTTCAAGGTTAGGTCTGAGTGCTGCTTCTATATCTTTAGGATCTTTACCAGAATAGGTACATAAACCACCGAATAGCAAGCGGTTATCTTCTGAGAGATGATAGTAGTCGAGGTCGACTCGAAGATCGGCAAAAGCCATATTTTTGGGAATGATGCTGTCGCATTGTGCCTGGGTTAACGGTTCCGTGGCGAGAATATAGGTGCCTGCAGGAAGCACCTTGCCACCAATATTACTTTCGAGTTTGTGACCAAGATAGGCATTACCCGCTAGCACTAAATATTGACAGTTTACCTCGCCGTGAGCGGTAATGACTTTAGGTTTATCACCTTTAATTATTTTCTCTGCCGCACTGTATTCATACATCTTAACACCCAGGTTACGGGCAACTTTGGCTTCACCTAATGCTAAATTTAATGGGTGTAGGTGACCGCTCGCCATATCGACCAACGCGCCTTGATAAAAATCTGAACCAATCACTTCGCCAACCCGAGACTTGTCGAGTAGGGTCATGTTTTTGCCGTAACCAATCTTTGTTAGGTGCTCAAGATCTGCTTCAAGCTCATGCATATGCTTAGGCTTAATGGCTAGATCGCAATAACCCATCTGCAAGTTACAGTCGATGTTATGCTGCTTGACGCGTTGCCTGACAATATCAACGGCTTCAAAACCCATCTGCTCGATGCTGTTTACTCCTTCACGGCCGATGATGTTTTCAAACTGTTCAATATTATGACCAATGCCGCGAATAAGCTCACCGCCATTACGCCCAGAGGCTCCCCAGCCAATCCTTTTCGCTTCGAGTAGCGCGACAGAAAAGCCTTTTTGCGCCAGTTCTATTGCAGTATTAATGCCACTAAAGCCACCACCGACAACGCATACGTCAACATCGATTACCTCTTCCAATCGCGGTGATTGGTGTAGCTCTTTTGCTGTTGCGAAGTAATATGAGGCAGGGTATTGCTCACTATGCACCGGGCTTTTAGTTGACATATTTTCTCCAAACATGTGTTTTTATTGTAAATTGGACTTGGGACAGTATACTCAAGAGTCTATGAATAAATTATTTACAGATGTTCGTTATTTTTAACACGCTTTCCTGTAGAATACAAACACGCCCGATAAAATGAACAGTACTTATTGCATCAAGCTGTTCTGGGTTACAACCGGAGCGTGCGTTTTATTGTTCTGCATGTTGTTGGAGGCATAGAACGACAACTTCAATTAGGGGAAAGAATTTGGATATTGGAGCAAGCCTTAAAACCGTTAGAAAAGAGAAAGGCTTATCACAGCGTGAACTTGCTAAGCGCGCAGGTGTAACTAACAGTACCATCTCGATGATTGAGAAAAATAGCGTTAGTCCGTCAGTGAGTTCTTTGAAAAAAGTACTATCTGGATTACCTATGTCTCTAGTGGAGTTTTTTTCCATTGAAGATGAGACCGTCAGCGAACAGAAGGTGGTTTATCGTAGTGATGAACTTTTGGATATCGGTGATGGTGTTTTGGATTTCAAATTGATTGGACGAGATTTTCCAAATCGCGCCATGTCAGTGATGAGTGAGACTTACCCTCCTGGTGCTGATACCGGCATAGAGATGCTTAAACACGAAGGGCAAGAAGCCGCCATGGTGATTGAAGGGAAACTTGAGCTCACCGTCGGTGAAGAGGTCTTTGAACTTAACGAAGGTGATAGCTATTACTTTAATAGTGAACTGCCCCATCGTTTTCGCAACCCGTTTGATACGCCTTGCCGTATTGTTAGCGCGACCACCCCAGCAAACTTCTAATCGCATAAGAAAACCTTTATAAGACCTTACCAGCTAGATACTTATTTAGCTGGTGGCTTTTGGTCGTCTTTTTGCGCAAATGCCCCGTGCCCCTTCGAAATTACAGCGCTTCACGTGTAAATAATATAAAGCATAACAGCACTGTTTGTGTGAAGTGTGTCAACAATGGAAAACATGAGTAAAGCACTCAACTATTGCCTCTGAAAGCCACTGTTTTACTAGTGAAACAAACCATGAGTTATTTAAGTCTTTGTAATTAATCATTGTTTGCTTTTGGTTTGATATTATTTACATTCCTGACTGTTAATCTATTGCCTAGTTTAAAAATTAAGTGTACTGTGTGAAAAAATGAACATTTGAGTATGATTTGTTCATTATATAAAAATTCGTAAATCAAGATTAAAAATTACTATAAAAACCATTGAAAAAACTCTGAATACGAAGGATTGAAGGTGTTATATGTCGGAAGTAGGGCTCGCGGTAGTAGGTGTGACGGCATGCAATCAACAGTTAGGATTGCATCCATTTAACATTGTTGGCGAAAAGTACTTATTAGCTATAGCAGATGCCACTCAAGCTTGGCCTCTGATTATCCCGTCCTTGGGACATTGCCCTGCAGAAGTCGTGTTATCAAGACTCGACGGCATTCTGTTTACCGGTTCCCCGTCAAACATTGAACCTCATCATTTTGATGGACCTGCAAGTGAAGCGGGAACGCATCATGACCCAAAGCGAGACGCGACAACTTTACCGTTAATTCACGCCGCTATTAAGGCAGGTGTGCCAGTGCTGGGAATTTGCCGTGGCTTTCAAGAGATGAACGTTGCCTTTGGTGGCAGTTTGCACCAAAGGTTGCATGAAGTCGGTGGCTTCATTGAGCACCGTGAAGACAAAAGCGCACCCGTTGAAGAGCAGTATGGTTTGTCCCATGAGGTCAAGATAGAACCTGGGGGGCTGCTTCACGATGCATGGGGCCGCAGCTCCGCAGAGGTGAACTCTGTGCACACTCAAGGCGTAGACCGTTTGGGTGTTGGGTTGCGGCCAGAAGCATATGCAAATGATGGATTAATAGAAGCGTTTTCAGTGAAAGACGCAAACAATTTTGCATTAGGTGTTCAATGGCATCCAGAGTGGAAAGTGTTAGATAACGCTTTTTATACTGCCGTTTTTAAAGCCTTTAATCAGGCATGTCAGCGCCGTGCAGCAAGCAGAGTAAAATAATAATGAAAAAACTAATTAGCTATTTAAAAGACGAAAAGATCACCGAAGTTGAATGTGTTGTCTGTGATATGACTGGTATTGCCCGTGGCAAGATTGCACCAGTGGGCAAGTTCATTGATGAAAAAGGCATGCGTATGCCAGAAAGTGTGCTGTTGCAGACGGTGACTGGCGATTATGTTGAAGATGAAGCTTATGACGCTTTACTGGATGCTGCTGATATCGATTTCGTTTGTGTTCCTGATGAAAATGCGGTGTATAAACTGCCTTGGACGATCGAAGCTACCGCGCAAGTCATTCACGATACCTACGATAAAATGGGTAACCCAATTGAGTTGTCTCCACGAAACTTACTTAAGAAAGTACTTAAGTTGTATGAAGATAAAGGCTGGAAGCCAGTTGTAGCGCCAGAGATGGAGTTCTACCTGACTCGTATTAATGAAGACCCCGATCAACCACTTATTCCGCCTGTTGGTCGCTCAGGCCGCCAAGAATCTGGGCGTCAGTCGTTCTCAATTGATGCTGCCAATGAATACGATCCGCTATTTGAAGATATGTATGACTGGTGTGAGATCCAAGGTTTAGATATCGATACCTTGATCCATGAAGAGGGCACTGCACAAATGGAGATTAACTTCTCCCACGGTGATGCATTAACACTTGCTGACCAGGTGTTTGTGTTTAAGCGTACCTTGCGTGAAGCAGCGCTGAAGCACAATGTTTGTGCCACCTTTATGGCAAAGCCTATCACTAACGAGCCTGGCAGCGCGATGCACTTACATCAAAGCATTGTTGACATTAAATCTGGAAAAAACATTTTCTCTAACGAAGATGGTAGCAAAGGCCCGTTGTTTTATAGCTACATTGGCGGTTTGCAGAAATTTATTCCTGAGCTACTGCCACTCTTTGCGCCAAATGTGAACTCTTTCCGCCGTTTCCTACCAGGCACTTCGGCGCCAGTTAATTTGGAGTGGGGCGAAGAGAATCGTACCTGTGGCCTACGCATTCCTGAGTCTTCACCGCAAAACCTACGGATTGAGAACCGTATTGCTGGCGCTGATGCCAACAGCTACCTGTCGATAGCAGCAAGCTTACTCTGTGGCTATATGGGCATGGTTGAAGATGTTAAACCTATGACGCCAGTTCAAGGTCGTGCCAACGAAACCCGTAGCGGAATTTCGCTGCCACTTACCCTTGAAGAAGCGTTGGCTGTTATGGCTGAGAGCTCAGCTTGTCGTGAGTACTTAGGAGAAATCTTTACTAACGGCTATGTGGCTGTTAAGCAAGCAGATTTAGAGAACTATCGCCAAGTGATTAGTTCTTGGGAACGTAAATTCCTACTGCTAACCGTTTAGAGCGTACCGCTACAGCTATCGATTTTGGGGATTGATAGCAGTAGTGATTTAACACAAAAATTAGAATTAGTGAAAAGGAGTCATTCATATAGATAGTGCTAAAAAACAGAGCATTATCTATATGAAAGCTGTAAAGCAGTAGCAACTGCCGGTGCGGTTTTTCAGGTGTAGCATTGGTTAACAATAAGAACTAAGTCGATTAATCGGCAAACAATGCAGCAACAGCAGAGAGGGGATCTCTGCTGCTACGCTAAATAGGAGATAGCATGAAGCTTATAAAAAAGGTGACCACTCTAGCACTCGTCACAGCAAGTGTTTTGGCCAGCAGTGTCACTTACGCTGAAGAAGTGGTTCGGGTATATAATTGGTCTGATTATATTGCCGAAGATACGCTTGAAAACTTCCACAAAGAGACTGGTATTCGAGTTGTATATGATGTGTTTGACAGTAATGAAGTGGTTGAAGCTAAATTACTTTCTGGCCGCTCAGGTTACGACATTGTCGTACCATCAAATAGCTTTTTAGCTAAGCAAATTAAAGCGGGTGCTTTCCAAAAGCTTGATTCGAATCAATTATCAAATCATAAGAATCTAAGCCCTGAGCTAATGACTCAGCTGGAATCTGCCGATCCAGGCAATCAGTATTCGGTGCCATACCTTTGGGGAACAAATGGTATTGGTTACAATGTAGATAAAGTTAAAGCAGCACTGGGCGAAGATGCACCGGTTGATTCATTAGAGCTTATCTTTAATCCTAAATATGCCGAGAAACTGTCTAAGTGTGGACTATCGCTGTTAGATAGTGCAGATGAGATGATCCCAATGGCACTTATCTATTTAGGGCTTGATCCCAACAGCACTAAGTCTGATGACTTTAAAAAGGCGGGTGAGGTTCTGGCTAAAGTACGTCCATACATCACTTACTTCCACTCTTCACGTTACATTACTGACCTAGCCAATGGCGATACTTGTGTTGCTTTCGGTTATTCAGGTGACATTTTCCAAGCTGCAGCCCGTGCGGAAGAAGCGGAAAATGGTCAGGTTATTGAGTATTCAATTCCAAAAGAAGGCTCAAACCTATGGTTTGACATGTTAGCGATACCTGCTGATGCAGCTAACGTAAAAAATGCCCATACCTTTATCAACTATCTACTTCGTCCAGAAGTCATTGCGCCTATTAGTAACTATGTTGCTTATGCGAACCCAAATGTACCCGCACTGCCGATGGTGGATGAAGAGGTACGTACTAACACTTCAATTTACCCAAGCAAAGAGGTGCTAGATCGCCTTTACGTCGGTGACGTACGTCCAATGAAATCACAGCGTGCCTTGACTCGCGTGTGGACTAAAGTGAAATCGGGTTATTAATCAAATGTAGGGCAAGGTATTACCTTGCCCTTTTTGATCAACAGCAAAATAGACACAATTTTAAAAGGTGAGCCTGTGACCTTAATGGCTTATCTGTTGGAGAAGTAATATGGCTAGTACCTTGGGCGTCACCAATAAACCGATTACAAAGACGCAAGGCGAAGTGCTACTTCAGATCGACCGAGTGAGTAAGCTATTTGATGAAGTGCGCGCAGTAGATGATGTGTCACTGAATATAAAGAAGGGTGAGATATTCGCACTTTTAGGCGGCTCTGGCTCAGGCAAGTCAACCTTACTGCGTATTCTCGCAGGTTTTGAAAAGCCGTCTGAGGGGCGTATTTTCCTCGATGGTGAAGACATTACCGATATGCCGCCTCATGAGCGACCTATCAATATGATGTTTCAGTCCTATGCTCTGTTTCCCCATATGTCTGTAGAGCAGAACATCGCCTTTGGTTTAAAGCAGGACAAACTACCAAAAGCTGAAATCGCAGAGCGTGTGCAAGAGATGCTAAAGCTGGTTCATATGGAAGCCTATGCTAAGCGCAGGCCTAATCAGTTATCTGGTGGACAGCGCCAGCGTGTGGCATTAGCTCGCTCACTAGCCAAGCGACCTAAATTACTTCTACTTGATGAGCCAATGGGCGCGCTGGATAAGAAACTGCGTACGCAGATGCAGCTTGAGGTGGTCGATATTCTTGAAGCCGTTGGCGTGACCTGTGTGATGGTGACCCATGACCAAGAAGAAGCGATGACCATGGCGGGGCGGATCTCCATCATGAATGATGGCTGGATCGCGCAAACCGGCACACCTACAGACATCTATGAAAGCCCTAGTAGTCGGATGGTTGCCGAGTTTATTGGCAGTGTTAACCTGTTTGAAGGTGAAATTATTCAAGATCAGGCCGACCACTTGATGATCGCCAGTGAAGGTTTGTCGCAGAATATCTTCATTGATCACGGTGTGTCGACCAGTGTCGAAGACAAGACCGTGTGGGTCGCTGTGCGCCCTGAGAAGACGCGTATTACTCGTGAGCAACCGCAAAGTGAATATAACTGGTCAAGTGGCGTGGTGGAAGATATCGCTTATTTAGGCGGTATATCAGTGTATTACATCCGTCTACCTAATAAGCAGTTAATTCAAACCATCATGACTAACCGCGAACGTCGCTCGGATCCTCCTACATGGGAAGAGGCGGTTTTCATTAGCTGGGAGGCCACCAGCGGAGTGGTCCTTAGATCATAAGGAATCGATCATGAAAAAGCCGTTAAAGTTTCGATTACCCAAAGGCCAATGCTGGACCATAGGCGTCCCCTATTTTTGGTTACTACTATTTTTTGCACTGCCCTTCGCGATTGTACTCAAAATCAGTTTCTCGACTCCGATTATTGCGATACCGCCTTACGAGCCGTTATTTCAGTACGCAGAAGAATCGCTAAATATTATGCTCAATTTGGGCAACTACCTGCTCATTCTTGATGACTCGCTGTATTACAACGCCTATTTAGGTTCACTAAAAATGGCGACCATCTCGACCATAGGTTGCTTGCTGATTGGCTATCCGATGGCTTACGCCATTGCCAGAGCACCTAAGAGTAGCCAAACCTTGTTGGTACTGTTGGTGATGTTGCCCTCTTGGACCTCTTTTCTAATACGAGTTTATGCTTGGATGGGGATTCTAAGTAACAACGGTGTCATCAATAACGTATTGATGTGGACAGGGCTTATCTCCGAGCCGCTGCAGATTTTAAATACCAATACTGCAGTCTATATCGGCATTATCTATACCTATCTACCGTTTATGATTTTACCGCTGTATGCAACCTTGTCGCAGCTAGATATGAGCCTAATTGAAGCCGCGTCAGATCTTGGTTCACGTAGCTTAAATACCTTTTGGAAAGTGACGCTGCCGTTATCTAAAGGGGGCGTGATTGCCGGCTCTATGCTGGTCTTCATCCCTGTGGTTGGTGAGTTTGTGATCCCTGAATTACTCGGTGGGCCAGACTCCTTGATGATAGGTAAAGTATTGTGGCAGGAGTTCTTTAATAACCGAGATTGGCCGGTAGCGTCAGCGTTAGCGATTGTGATGTTGGGCTTATTGATTATCCCTATCACGCTATTTCATCGTTATCAGGCACGTGAGATGGAGAAAACAGCATGAAGAAGTTAAGCTTTTCTACCATTATGCTTTGGGCTGGCATGTTCTTCCTGTACGCGCCAATGTTCATCTTAGTGTTTTACTCATTCAATGAATCTAAGCTCGTAACCGTGTGGGGTGGATTTTCGGTTAAGTGGTATGGCGAACTGTTTCGCGACCAGCAGATTTTAGATGCGGTAGGCACCAGTTTGCAGGTGGCATTTTACGCCTCTACTATGGCGGTTATTCTTGGCACGATGGCGGCATTTGTCATGACCCGTTTCGCACGGGGCTGGGGTAAGTTAACCCTGTCGAATATGATTACGGCGCCGCTGGTAATGCCTGAAGTGATTACTGGTTTGTCATTGCTATTACTGTTTGTGCATATGGCCGATTTTCTTGGCTGGCCTGCAGAGCGTGGCATGTTAACCGTGTGGATTGCTCACTCAACTTTTTGTGCTGCATATGTTGCTGTTGTTGTGTCATCGAGACTGCGTGAGATAGACCGCTCAGTAGAGGAGGCGGCGCAGGATCTTGGCGCTACGCCATTAAAAACCTTCTTTCAAATCACTGTACCTATGATCTCTCCTGCAATTGTCGCCGGCTGGTTACTGTCATTTAGCTTGTCTTTAGATGACTTAGTGATCGCTAGTTTCGCATCAGGTCCGGGCGCAACCACCTTGCCTATGGTGGTGTTCTCCTCGGTGAGAATGGGCGTATCTCCTAAGATTAATGCCTTAGCGACCTTGATTATCTTGATGGTGTCCTTGATAGCATTTGTCTCTTGGTATTTTGCCCGCAGAGCCGACGCTAAACAGCGTTCAAGCTCAGCCTAAACAATAAAAAGCAGTCTGGTCATGTAAAGCTTTGCTCTACATGACCAGCGGCAAGGTATTAATAGAAAGTTGAAGATTTAGAGCAGCATATAGCTCACTAATAGTGATCGTAAAATTCGCTTACAAAGCGAGAAGGACAGAAGTTATGTCAATAATAAATAACCACAGACAGGCGGAAACCATGACCAGTACACCACATGCAGATTCATACTACGCGGCATCGGCTAATGACAAAACAGAGCGTGCTCAACTGCAAGATAATATCGATACTGATATCTGTATTATCGGGGCTGGTTACACAGGCTTGTCGACCGCACTGCACCTGTTAGAAATGGGCTATAGCGTGACGGTATTAGAGGCTGCGCGTATTGGTTGGGGCGCGTCGGGTCGAAATGGCGGTCAAATCGTCAATAGTTTTAGCCGTGATATCGATTCTATTGAAAAAACGGTGGGTACAGAGGCGGGTCAACTGTTTGGTGAAATGGCTTTTGAAGGTGCTCGGATCATTAAGGAGCGGATCAGTAAGTACAATATTCAATGTGACCTGCAAGATGGTGGCGTTTTTGCCGCGCTTAACAACAAGCAGATGGGGCATCTACAGTCACAAAAAGCATTATGGGAAAAGCACGGCCACATGAATCATCTAGAGTTACTGGATGAAAGTGCTATTCGTAAAGTGGTTGATACCGAAGCCTATGTGGGCGGATTACTCGATAAAAGCGGTGGTCATATCCACCCACTGAATTTAGCCTTGGGTGAAGCCGCTGCGGTGGAGTCTCTTGGCGGGAAGATCTACGAAAACTCTGCGGTAATTAAAGTCGACGAGGGGGAAAACCCTGTGATTCATACCGCAAATGGCAGCGTAAAAGCTAAATTTGTGGTGGTGGCAGGTAATGCTTACCTTGGTGGTTTAATCCCTAAGCTGCAAGCTAAAGCCATGCCTTGTGGCACTCAGGTCATTACCACCGAGCCCCTTAGTGATGAATTGGCGAAAAGCTTGCTGCCACAAAATTACTGCGTTGAAGATTGTAATTATCTATTGGATTATTTTCGTTTATCGGGTGATAACCGTCTTATTTATGGCGGCGGTGTGGTTTATGGCGCACGCGATCCGGCTGATATCAAATCAATCATTACCCCTAAGATGTTGAAAACTTTTCCACAGCTTAAAGATGTGAAAATTGATTACACTTGGACCGGCAATTTCTTGCTGACTTTGTCCCGTCTGCCTCAAGTAGGGCGCATTGGTAGCAATATCTATTATTCACAGGGCTGCAGTGGTCACGGAGTAACCTATACGCATTTAGCGGGGAAGATTTTAGCTGAAGCGATTAATGGTCAAGCAACACGATTCGACGCGTTTGCAGGTTTGCCGCATTATCCGTTCCCAGGCGGCCATATGTTCCAAGTGCCATTCAGTGCCATCGGCGCTTGGTATTACACCATGCGTGATAAGTTGGGCGTATAACCTCTGTCACTGCTCGTTATTGTAAAAGCCTACTTGAGTAGGCTTTTTTGTATCGCGTTAACTATTCTACAAATTAGACTTAATTTTTTTAATAGCTAGACCCAAACCTATCACCAACACTTCAACAGCGCCTATTCCTGCAACAACGTAAAGTAATGCAGGTACATGTCTAATAAAATCCATCTCTATCTCTCTAGATACATGTTGTTACTTACTCTCAATATCCCATACATCTAGGGAGCATTTTTTGATTTTGATCGCAAAAAATAGGTTTTTGAGCTAAGGAGGATTATTTCTTTTGATGCACTAAAAATGGCAGGAACTGAGAGATTGCCTAGGGGCTGTTGATCTTTCGAGCTTAGTTTTTGTTCGAATTCAATTATTTTAGTACAAGGCTTGAGCGATGATGCTTAGCTGGCTAAGCGAAAAGCTCGTAACCCACTCTAGTCATAAAAGAATAGAAGCGTTGAATCGACCCCAAAGGGCCGCGTTGCTTGGCTATTTTTACTGTGTTGTAGACTATTTGTGGATAATAACTAAACGGCATAGCCTCCGCCTTGCCAAAATAGCCAATAAACTGCGGCAAAAACAACCGTGAAAGATCAACAACCCCTAATAACAGAAACTTAATATGAAAACACAGCACTCGCAGCAACATTAATGCAAATTTGCATTGCAAACCGCTGCAACTGTAATAAAGTTGCAACTAACGTTGATTGTAATCAGCTGTTCCGTTGAACTAGAGATAATAAAGGATTATTTATGAAGTTGTCCTCTACAAAAATGCTGACAATTATCATTGCTGCAAGTCTTGGCCTATCCGCATGTGGAGGTGGAGATGGAGGCAATGATGGTCCTACATGGGTGCAGGGAAAGTTTGCTAACGAGTCGAGTTTAATCAACCAATGTAGCGCTAACCAAACGGGTAGTGCATTGACTGAAAAGCTATGGCTGCGTTCATGGAGCAACAATACGTATCTTTGGTACAGTGAAATTGAAGATCGCGATCCTGCGCCTTATTCAGTTGCTGATTACTTTAATCTACTGGTCACAGAGGAGTTATCAGACACAGGCAACAAGAAAGATAACTTCCACTTCTCTATGTCGACCGAAGAATGGGAACAGCTGAATCAGTCTGGCGCTTCTGTAGGATACGGTATCAATTTTAAGCTCGATAATGGCTCACAAGCTGGCGCGCGAAAAGTTACCGTGACTTATAACGAGCCAAACTCCCCAGCCAGCGCTGCCAATGTCACTCGCGGCGCAGTCATTGTAGAAATTGATGGGGTTAGCGTAAAAAATGCCAATGACAGTGCCAGTATCGACATTCTCAATGCCGGACTATTTCCGAGTGCAAATGGCAAGCAAACGACGTTCACCATTCGAGACTTAGGCGCGTCAGCTGACCGCGAAGTGACGCTAACAGCGCAAACCATCGTCTCGACCCCAGTGCAAAACACTAAAACTATTCAAACCGCTAACGGTAAAGTGGGCTATCTGCAATTTAACTCTCATATCGCAACTGCTGAACGCGGGCTATTTGATGCGCTAACCAGCCTAAGCCAAGAAAATGTGGACGATCTTGTTATCGATCTGCGCTATAACGGCGGCGGTTTAGTGGCTATGGCAAGTCAACTTGGTTATATGGTTGCAGGTAAAGAGGCAACCGAAAATAAGACTTTTGAAGAAACCAGCTTTAACGATAAATACCCAAACATTAACCCTATTACCAATCAAGCGCTGTCTCCTATGCCATTTATAGACGAGACTTTGGGCTTTAACACTGGCTTACTCACAGGTGGAACCCCGCTGCCAAGCCTGGACTTAAAACGGGTTTATGTATTAACCACATCAAGTACCTGCTCTGCCAGTGAAGCGCTTATGAACGGTTTACGTGGTGTCGATATCGAAGTGATTCAAATAGGCGGGACAACCTGTGGTAAGCCATATGGTTTCTACCCAACACCGAACTGTGCTACCACTTACTTCACCATCCAATTTAAAGGCGTTAATGAAAAAGGCTTTGGTGAGTACTCTGACGGATTTGTGCCGTCTACCAGCCCAACACTCGCTAGCGAAGTGCAAGGTTGTGCACTTACTGATGACTTAAATCATGCTCTGGGTGATCCTGATGAGCGCCTGCTAAGTGCTGCACTTTATTATCGTGATAACCAACGTTGCCCAGTGGTTGCCGCTAGCGTGTCCCGCGTGTCTGCTGCAAATGATTTTGTTGATGAAGGCTTTATGTTGAAAGACAATCGTAAGCAAACTCTTTGGCAGAACAACCGTATTTTAAGTGATATGCAAGGAGCACACTAATGTGCAGGCAAGTATCTAGCCAGGTGATTAAGCTGATATTTAGCGCCATTTTTATTGTAGGACTAACTGGCTGCAGTGCTTTTGCAGAAAGTGAAACCAAAGCGGTACCTGCGCTGTTAATATCGGCCGAGGCCAATAACACCAGTCAGCTTGAACAAGCCATTGCCAGTTTACTCAATACCGACAATGTAAAAATTAGCCCGTCGGCATTTGTACAAAGCAGTTTACTGGCCATTGAACGAGCGCCGCATAAAGATGCTACTGGCCAGCTAATCATGGGCAGAAACTATGAAATGCCACAAATGGTGCAGTTGTATATTCAGGGCGATAAATGTTCTATAAAGCTGGCTAACGCCGAGCAAAGTAGACAACTACCGAAGCTTAAATGCAAAGCTGAATAAACAGTCTTTTATGGTAAAAAACGTCGCAAATGCGGCGTTTTTTATGCGCTAGACATAAGTAATACCAAGTGTTTTGTATTAAAGAAAAGCCCCCACAACAAAGTGCACTTTCAAAACCATAGATAGCTGGCATAACAGTTTTACAATCTGGAGCTTAGTCACACTTTTGCCTTTAGCAGTTCAAGCTTGATTCAGCTTCCCAAGGTTAAGATAAACCTAATTGTTAACCAGCTTAATCCCAGCCAATTGGCTTCTGAGAGTTAAATGAAAATCCATGATACTGACTTAGTCTATACCAACTTGCCAGGCACTATGGGATTACTCAATTCCGTTGCGTTTATGTGGGTCATCACCGCTGTCACTGTCGGTGTTTTTTGCTGGGTGGCCATTAAGCTTTGGCACTTGCACTCCCTACCGAAATACTTAGCAAAAGAGCGCGGTATGCAGCAAGCAAAGCTGGTATTTTGGCTCTGTATGCTGGGCCTGCTCTGGAAACCTCTGTGGGTTTTAGCTGTTATCGCCATTGTCACTGATTGGGACAAAGTACAACAGTGGATTAGGGGGACACGCGTATGAAAGAGATAATGCTGCCCTATATTTTTATTTGTTGGTTACTGTTTAAATTCAATGTGATCAACAAAAGACCGCGTAACTACTTTATTAGCGTATTAGTAGGCTGTTTAATTGCCACAACTCTGTTCTTGGCGCACCGCTTCTATTCGCCTGCGGATCTCACCGACTCTACAACCATACGTGCACCTCATGCCGTGCTGTCACCTGCTATTGGACAACAGATCCAATCAATTTCAGTTGATCACAACCAACACGTAAAAAAAGGTGAACTTATCTATACCTTGGTCGACGATAAAGTGGCCAGTGCGATTGATGAGATCAATGCAAAAGTGCAAGAGATAGAACGGGCAATCGAAGCCACCGAAGTTCAACTCGCTCAAGCAAAACGCAATTACCAACGAAAAGCGGAACTTGGTGAGCACGTCAGCGAACGCGATCTTGAAAACGCTGCCGATAAAGTTGAGATCACCCAAGCCGATTTGAAGGTGCAAGCCGCTCAACTAGAAGTTCAGTATGCGCAACTACGTAAGCAAAACTTTGAGCTAGATAGGCTGCAAGTACGAGCACCATTCGATGGCATGGTGACTCATGTTTATATTGCTGATGGCACTCGAGTAGGTTCTATGCACCTATGGAATACCGGTAAAAAGTTTGTCGAGATGCGGATCCCAGATCAATCCTACGCTTATATTCAACCAGGGCAGTTTTCTGAGTTTTATATCGATGCCTACCCTGGACAAATTTTTAGAGCACGAGTCCATAGTAAGGTAGAAGCGACTGGAGAATCTCAAGGCGATTTATTACCTCGCGAGCAGATGGTGTCACGCCATATTAACCTTGGCTCAATGCCAATAGGTAGAACCGTAGTGCTTGAAGTGGATGAAAACACCATGGCGATGTTACCCATTGGCGCCACAGGCTCTGCTTGGGTCAGTGCTGACAAGCCTCACTCAATACTGGGAGTACTCGATATCATTGGCGCAGCAACCGTCAGGCTAAAAGCCGTTAAGGCATACTTAAACCCACTATAAGTACATAGCCCCGCTAGCCATAATGCTGGCGGGTGATATTATTTCCAAAAGCCAGCCTTATTGACAACCAAGCCTTAAGTTGAAAAGCTACCACCTTATTAGCTTTAGCATGTCAGAAAGGGAACAATGTATATGGATGAACGCTATTTTTATGAGCCTAGCAAAGGCCATGGTCTGCCCCATGATCCGTTAAGCGCAATAATCGGGCCTCGCCCTATTGGTTGGATTGGTTCTCGCAACGCTCAAGGTCAACGAAATCTGGCACCCTATAGTTTCTTTAACTGTTTCAACTATCGTCCTCCAATCATCGGCTTTGCCAGCATTGGCTGGAAAGACAGTGTCGCCAATATTGCTGCAACTAAGGTGTTCACTTGGAACTTAGCCACTAAAAGCTTGGCAGCAAAAATGAATCAGAGTTCGGTGGCATTAGCCAACACTGAAGATGAATTCGATTTTGCAGGTCTTACTCCTAAAGCTGCTTCAATTGTTGCAGCCGATTACGTTGCACAAAGCCCAGTTAACTTTGAATGTAAGCTTTCGCAACTGATTCAACTACAAGCAGCAGATGGCGACAAAATTGATAGTTGGTTAGTGTTAGGCGAGGTAGTTGCCGTACATATCGATAAGCAGTTGTTAAGCGCCGAGGGAGAGTTTCTAACCACTAAAGCCGCGCCAATTTTGCGAGCAGGCGGGCCCACCTCCTATTACGGCATTTCAGAAGACAATCGTTTTGATCTGTCGAGACCGATGACTCCTTAAGTATTTTTTATGAGTCTTGCAGGCTCAACAAGCTTTACAAAGCATCAGCAAACATGACTAGGAATGAGCTTTCTAACAAAATAGCTAGCCTCAAAAAAGCAGCTATTATGTGCTTTTCTGAGGCTCTATCAATGCCCCTGATAATCTAAAGAGCTGTATTACCCTCTCTTTGACTTTGCCACTGTTGCATTAGCTGCTTAACAAAGACTTTATCTTTCTCGTCTGTGGTAGTGGCATACAATACAAATTCATCACCATCTTCTACATGAATGGTGACTTCAGCGACCTCAGCCTCTTCACTCGCATTAGCATAATCGACTTGGATATCTTCTACAGCGCTTAATGGACTTGATGCAACTTGTAACTCGTCGTTCTCAACCCAATAGGAAAATACAGTCTCAGGCGTGAATCCGTTGCCGTCTGATCGATTGCTCAGCCAATCGTCGCTATAAAATAAAACTGGCATTTCATTTTCAGTGAATACCTTGTTTTGCTGCATAAAATCGATATCGTGCGACCACAGTTCTTCACCAGTAATAATGTCATCTTGCGCAATCAAGCCAACGTCTTGCCCTGCTGAATATAACAATAATGGAGACATACAAGCCATAAACACCCAATTGCGTGCATGCCATTGCGAGTTAGCTGAATAAGCCTCGGTATTTAGTTTATTTATCTTATTCACGTACATGACTAGCGGGGCGAAAACAATGAACGGAATAAGGTAATCCCAGTTACCCCAATCGCTCTCCCAACTCATGGAGTTGTACCCCAGATAACCTACAAACAGGAAAACCGCCGTCCAAGCAGGGATCAGGAATGGCTGACTTTCTCTTTGGTCACGATCAACGACCAACCACAAATACAAAGGGTAATACCAGAGCGGTGAAAAAATAGCTCGCGCAACAGGCCATATATCGGGCCTGTCTTTCTCATATTTAATGTACTGCCAGTTCTTATAGCTCCAATAGGCCGAATACAAGCCAAGACTAAAAACTGACAGAATGAAAAACTTAACTAGCGATACTGGATAGAATTGGCTTTGATGGCTACTTTTCGCTTCCATCGTCAAACTGACCAAGGCATACACAATACTAAATAGCATTAGAGTGCCAAGTAAAACCCAGCGATTAACTGACTCCAAAGTGTCTGCCACAATGGGCTCGCTGGTTGCTGCTGCACTGGTTGCATTAGGGTAATCAACAATACCGTAGCTATCTATAGAGTCGACTTTCTTCAGTGCCGCAATATAGTCAGCGAGCTGCTCGACCTCAACCCTATCTACCTTAGTGCGGTAATAGTATGACAATGTAAGTTGATGTAGCTTCTTGTTATAAGCAACCTGATAAACCAGTTCAAAAAAAGGATTATCCTCCTTGGTGGTTTCATCGGTAAAACTCCAGTTTGAATCACGAAGATTAACAACAATGTCGCCTTCAATCTGCAATGGGTAACTTAACGGTAGCGCTCTTTGGCTTAAGCTTTCGGGGATAGACAGATAAGGAGACAATTGGGTTTCATACAGGTAAATAGTAAATCCCTCGTCATCCCCCTCAGTCCAAGGCGCCTTTAACAAATAGTCTTCACTAATTGTCAGTGTCCCTTGAGTATTATCTCTGGTCACTTGTAGCGGTGTATTAATGCTGAGTCCATTAAAGATTTTGTCATAATACTTAGCGTATTGCTCAGACAAAGCCTGTACTCCACTATCTACTATCGCCGCCCTTTTACTGCGTGCTTCATAACCAGAATAGGTCACTTTAGAGGTGAATGCTGATGGCTTTGCTACGCCGTTTGAAAAATCATATTTTTCAGCAAAATTGATTTTACCGCCACTGTGCTCAGCAGGCATTTTTTCTAAGGCATCAACCCCAGGTTCTAATACCAGCGCATAACCATAGTTAGGTTGATACACAGCATCTAAAGCCACTTGCTGGTACAACAATGTAGGGTCAAACCAATAACTCTTGTTATTTATCTCGGCCTTAATAATGGCATGGTTGAAGCTTTTTGCTGACGGCAACTTATCAGCTAGGCTTTCGCCTGTTTGGCTATTGACTAAAACAGGAGAGGCTTCAACACCGAGTCCTTTCAATAGCGCGATTAGCAGCACCGACTTATCTTTACAATCACCATAGCGTTTAGCTAATGTGTCACTGGCTTTCGCAGGGAAATGGCTATTACTGCCTATCTCAATCCCTAGATAACGGATATCTTGTTGCACGAAATTAAGTGCAAGCATGACTTGCTGATCTAAGTCATCAGTTTGCTCGGTGATCTGCTTAATCTTGCTTTGCAACGCTGCAGAATCATCAAGTTGACGTTCAAACATTGGCCGAGCCCAGTCGACCACTGCCCGCCAATCTTTACTCTCTGAAAACTCGGCTTTGGCATAAGGCTCATACCAAGCTGCGGCATCATTACTCACCGTTAAAATGGGCTGTTGCTCCACTAGCAGTTGATAGTCCGTTTCACTACCTAAACGACTCTCGGTAAAGCTTTGTTCAGTATTGTGCATCTTAAAATGCAAAGGAGTAGACTTCCCCCAAAGCACTCTCAAAAACTGTTGATGGATCGGCACTTGCCACTGCAGCGTTCTAGAGCCGGTGAAAGTACTGGCAAATACAGGGTTCTGGCCAAACCGTGTAAAGCTATACTCAACAACATCACCAATTCGAATATCATTAACCGCCCAAAACGCATTAAGCGAACCATCGTAAAGCAGGTCGTTACCGCTGTCGCTTTTGTCTAAACTGAACTGACTATCTAAGGTTTTATCAATTTCTACGCCATCTCGGATAACCTTAATCCCGTGAAAAGCGATCCGCTCATAGCTAGGGTCGTAACTCACACTAATTTGCGAGACGTACTCTAGCCCTTTAGCTGAAACTGCTTTAATAACATAGCGATTAAACTTGCTCTGTTCACCACCTTCGCTTACCCGATATTGATTATCGAGCAATAGATGAAAAATACCATCGGCAAGCTGACCCGTAGGTTCTTTGTCTGGCTCACTAACAGGCACTGACTGCACCCACGTTGGCTGCGGTGTATAGGTTACGCCCTGCTCGCGATAAGTGCCGCTATGCCAGTCTTCATCTAACGATAGGCGCTCTGTAACAGCTGAAATGCTGTTGGCATTGGCGAAGGTAAATACTGAGAAGTTGATGAGCAAATAGCATGCAGCAATCGATAAGATAAATAATCGTGCAGCAGTTGTAACTGCTTTAAGCCATATTCGATTAAACATCGAGCCAGTCCTTTGTTTCTTATTATTGATGTAAGGCTCCCTCTATGGAGCCAACTGATACTAAAACATTTCCATAACATTTAATACTTTTGACTATCCTTAATTAGCTGTTAAATCAACCTTGTAGGCCACAGTAAAAATAATGGCGGCTAAAACCAATACCACTATGCGGGTAATGCGACTTCCAAACTAACTAATTTACGCTGTTTGCATATCTAAAAAGGGACAAAAACTAGCTCGGGAATGGACATAATTGTCGATAGTTTTATACTCACCACTTAAGTGCATGGAGTGTGTTAGAATCCATGCCTATTTTATTTAACTAAGCATATAAGGCAGTGCAATGAACCCTATTCTTGCGATCTTAAAAGAACACAATATCAGTGACGCTCAAATCAGTGAGCTATTCCAGACACTGACAGAAAATCCAATGATGGCGATGGCGACCGTTGGCCAATTAGGGATCCCTGCAGAGAAATTGCAGCAGATGATGGCACTAGTGATGCAGACTCCAACACTCATTAAAGAAGCAGTTCTAGAGCTAGGTTTAGACTTTTCAAAAGTTGAAGCAGCTAAAGCTCAATTACAGCAGTAACAAAAGCGTTTGTGGGAAGAGAGAAATACTCCTTCCCCACATCTATGTTTATCAACTTAAACTCCCCTTCTATCTTCCCAAAAGCTCAATCCAGCACTTTATTCAGTCACAGGTATAAACTGTTTACTTGGTCACACTAATCAAGTCGACTCAGATCTATACTGCCAAACACTTGGCCATTTAACCAAATGACAAAATAATAAAGTCGCATCCCTTCAAGTTTGCAGGAACATTGATATGACAGCAGAACAACAGCGTAAGCTAACCGCTCGCGCAGCAGTGCTAAAGGCACTCGCTCACCCGACTCGTTTGTGGTTATTAGAACAACTTCAGCAGCAGGAGCATTGTGTGTGCGATCTTACCGATGGTGTAAACGCTGATATTTCTACAGTCTCCAAACACCTTTCAGTACTCAAGCAGGCTGGCATCGTTAGTAGTCGTCGTGATGGCAAACAGATCTATTATCGACTTGAAACGCCTTGCTTACTCAAGATGCTTAGCTGCGTAGAAACGGTGATTGAGAAAAATGCGCAAAATCATGCAGAACTCGTTTAATTAGCGTAGTCCAAAACCCATTTATTCCATAAACAGTAAAAAGGTCACAACATGAAAATAGAAATACTAGGCAGTGGTTGTAAAAAGTGTACCAATTTGGCCGCCGATGTAGAGCAAATTGCCAACGATATGTCGGTCAATTTTGAGCTAGAAAAAGTGACTGACATGGACGCGATTCTCGATTATGGCGTAATGTCGACACCCGCTATTGTTGTCGATGGCGTTGTTATGACTGCTGGCAAAGTACCAACAAAACATGAAATAGAGCAACTGTTAAAGCAAGCAGCTAGCTGCTAGCCACAATGATTTAACCGTTCCAAACGATAATTGGGACTAAACATATAGCAATACCATTGATTTGTGAGGTGAGCCAATGCTGAGTTGGTTTTCGATATTGGCCGATTGGTTAATCTATGATTTAGCAGGGTTATCAAGCCAAACGCAGTTTGGACAAGCGGTTCATTTTTTTGTTGAAGATACCAGCAAGATTTTTGCGCTGCTGGTTGTGATGATTTACGCCATCGGCTGGCTGCGAGCATCATTGAATGTTGAGCGAGTAAGAGACTATTTATCTGGTAAGCCCAAATTCGTTGGTTATGGCTTAGGGGCAGGCTTTGGGGCAATTACGCCTTTTTGCTCCTGCTCTAGCATTCCGGTATTTTTAGGTTTCACCTCTGCAGGGATCCCTATCGGGATCACCATGGCATTCCTACTCACCTCACCATTAATCAATGAGGTCGCCATCCTATTACTGTTTAGTCTTCTGGGCTTAGAGATCACCCTGCTGTACGTTGTAACAGGGATCAGCATCGGGATATTGGGCGGTGCCTTGCTCGATTTGCTCAAGGCTGAACGTTGGTTGCAGCCAGTAGCAGCCAAAGCATACGCAAGAGGCCAACAGCCAGCAAAGGCTGCAGGAATTGCTAAACCAACAACCCAAGCCGTGAGTACTTTGGGTTGGCAACAGCGGCATCAGTTTGCTAAATCTGAAACGATTGAGATTTTTGCTCGAGTCTGGAAATGGGTCATTATCGGCGTCGGTATTGGCGCCGCACTGCATGGGTTTGTACCGGCTGGTTGGCTAGAGGCCAATTTAGGCCAAGGGCAATGGTGGTCAGTTCCACTTGCTGTATTGATGGGGATCCCGCTTTATGCAAATGCGACAGGTGTTATTCCTGTTATGGAAAGTTTATTACTGCAAGGCGTGCCTTTAGGCACAACTCTGGCCTTTTGTATGAGTACGGTTGCAGCTAGCTTCCCTGAGTTTGTCATGCTTAAGCAAGTAATGAAGTGGCGCTTATTAGCAATTTTGTTTGTACTGTTACTAATATCATTCACCCTCATGGGGTGGATGCTAAACATGGTTTAGCTAGTTATGCCTCACCCATCAACTTTTAGCGAAAGAGGACTAGTTACTTGCCTTCAAAAGCCGCTAGCCATGTCTTGAGCAAGCGGTTCAACTCAGGCTTATTGGCATCAGAAAGCTGCTGCACCAGGTTATGCTGCACACGCACATGCTCTTCTATTGCTGCATCTATGATGGCAAAGCCTTTTTCAGTCAGCCCCACAGACACACTGCGGCGATCTTCAGTGCTATGCACCCGCTCAATCAGGCCTTTTGCCTGCAGCTTATCGAGACGATTTGTCATCGCGCCAGAGGTCAGCATCATCGAAGATAACAGTGCTGATGGCGTCAGGTTAAAGGGTTCACCTGAGCGCCTAAGCGTTGCCAACACGTCAAACTCGCCAAACGTTAAGTCGTACTGTTTATGGCAAGCTGCAATTTCCACTTCAATATGTTTTTGCAAACGCATCATCCGACCAAAAATTTCCATCGGTTGCGTATCTAGGTGTGGCTTCTCTTTGTTCCATTGGCCAGCAACTTTATCTATATCGTCCATTTCACACTCTATCTCAGCCAGTTAACAGAATTAGCACCAGCAAATTAATCTTAATATAAAGATACTTTATAAAAAGATACTTTACAAAAATAACATTCAGGTTCAAACTCAAACTATCTTAACGTAAAGATACTTAGTAGCAAGGTAGTTTATGAATATTTTTCTCGCCATGATCCCCGCTTTTTTCTGGGGTACCACCTATGCCATGACCCAGTTTACGCTGCCAGACTGGCCGCCATTATTGTTAGGTGCTATCCGTGCATTACCTGCGGGGTTATTACTGTTAGCCGTTAAACCCAGTTTACCCAATAGAACCGATTGGCCAGTGCTGATTAAGCTAGGTGCTATCAATATTGCGCTGTTCTTTAGTCTTATTTTTATCATGGCATTAACCCTGCCCTCTGCAATCTCCGGGGTTGGCATGGTTTCGGTGCCAGTGTTCGCTATGCTATTTCATTGGTTGGTGAGTAAAAAGCGCCCAAGTTTTTTGCAGGCAGGCTTTGGTGCAGTATTAGTGATATTGGCTTGGATGCTGTTTGACCCTAGTGCTATCAGCTTAAATCCCGTTGGGCTATTGGCAATGCTGGCTGCCATTAGCTGCATTATCGTTGGTAGCACCATAACAAAAGCCCTTGGCAGCCGAATTCATTGGTGGACGGTACTCACTTGGCAGCTAATTATCGGTGGTGTACTACTGTTAATTGCCGCAGCAATTCACTCGTTGCTTTCACCAGAACAGTATTCTGCTGCAATACAGACTTTCAGTATCGGAAATGCGTTAGGCCTAAGCTGGATAATTATGCTTAATACCGTACTTGGCTACATCATGTATGTTTGGCTACTGCAGCGTATGACCGTGGTTGATTTCACCTTTGGAGGCATAGCGAACCCCGTCGCGGGCATTGTCAGTGGGATGGTGTTATTAGGAGAGTCATTTACGCCTCATCAATACCTGCTTATGGCCAGTATGATCTTGGCCTCAATTGCACCGACACTGATTCAAATCATCCGTAAAAAATTAGCCAATCATTAATTCTCTGTGTGCAATTGAAATCGGTTCGAATCACTGAATCGGCATAACAGCAGTGGTCTAAGCACACCACTGCCAGTTTAACTCTTTAAATCTGCTGCCGAAGCAGCACTAATTTATAACTCTAAATCCTGCATAATTAAGCTTGTCTGCAGCAGTATTTTGCTTATTGTCTGGACTCAAGATCGTTGTTTTTTCATTTGCACCACCGCAGCTACATCCACCCGTTTCTCCGCCACAACAACCACCTTTTTTAAGGTGATTCAACGAACTCCGCCCTTCAGAAGCATCTAGCAATCTACAAGTTGTATCAGTGCTTTGATCTAACAGCTGTTCGATACTTAAAGCGCTATCACCTTTGCTGACACTAATGCCAGCAGCGAGCAACTTGCCCAGCATACGCTCACCAATATGTTGCACCATGACAACGTCTGTCTTTTGCTGTTTAATTAGATCTAACATCGCCTTTTTAGCACTGCAGTCACCTGCTAGTGCTGGATTGTCGAAACTGGTCACTAAGTGGTGGTACTCGTTATAAAAACCGATCCGTGGCGCCTTAGTGAAGTGACCCGCTAATCGACCGCGGCTCATTGGCATTGCAATAATCATAAAACTTCCCTTTTGGTATCTGTTGATTGTGGCAACACTAACCCATGACCCTGAGTTATTGCCGTCGCCACCTTTTTACGTGCGCTTGCCAGCAAATAGCCAAATGTTTGTCGAGATATCCCCATAGAAGCAGCAGCATCGAGTTGACTCATTTTTTGCACATCGCCTAAATTCAGAGCTTCAAATTCATCAGCATCAATATGGATTTTTTCCAACTCAACAGACGGAACACCATTAGGCTTAAATAGACTATAGGGAGCGCTACAGGATAACTTTCTACATTTCTTTGGTCTGGACATCAATCAGCCTAATTTGCCAATGGTAAGATATCAGCCAATATTAAATGGCTATTGCGAGTTATTGGCCTACGCCAATAACTCGATAGTATGGCAACTGGGTAACTCTAAACTGTGGACTAGCTCACGCAGTTCAATATTCGAGATCACTGAATTGAGTTAATGCCTTAAGCATAAAGCCTCAGTATTCACCTAGTGCTATTACAGCGCCCAGTTTTGCGAGCAACAATACAGTTTGCTCTCTGGATCAGCGGCAGAATAGAGTGGTAAAACAACCAACCTCTCTGACGCTGAACCTTAAGCAATACCCTGCGACCAACAGCCCTTGCAACACCGGCATAGCAAACATCGACAATGACAGGCCAATTTGGCTAACTTTGGAGTGTACGTTGATATCAAAATTACCCAAATGGGTTGAATATGGCGCGTTTGTGCTAGCGTTGATTGCCGGCTGCGTTAATGCCATTGGTTTATTGGGTTTCGAGCACCAGTCTGTATCGCACCTCTCTGGTACTGCGACTTTAGTGGGCACTCAATTACTCAGTTCTTCCCCCACCGCCCTGCTTCACCTACTTGGGATACTTATCAGTTTTATCATCGGTGCGACATTATCCGGTGCATTGCTATCTGGCAGTTCAGTAAAACTTGGGCGTCACTATGACACCTTACTCGTTGTCGAAGGTTTACTATTAATCGGTGCTATCTACTTTCTACAAGCAGGCAGTTTTGTGGGGCATTACATGGCATCTGCAGCTTGTGGACTGCAAAATGCACTCGCGACAACATACAGTGGTGCCATTGTCAGAACCACTCATGTCACCGGAATCTTTACAGATCTTGGGATTATGTTGGGAAGCTGGCTTAAAGGAGAGGGATTCGACAGGCGTAAAGCGGTGCTGTTTCTGCTCATAATTACTGGCTTCATTTGTGGCGGAGCGCTAGGCGCCTTGTTATTTCAGCAGTTTCAGTTTTACGCTTTGACCGTTCCTGCCGGGATCTGCTTAATCTTAGCTATCAGTTATCGCTTATATAAACGTAAAACAGCACCGAAGCCATCACAGTAATGCCGTAAAGCGACATCATAGCTGCCGATGTGAGCTTTTCCATGACAAACCAGGTTAAAGTAGTCGCCTTGCTATTATTAAATTTAAATGCACTCTGTAGAAAAACAGGCTTACTTAAATTAATTCTACTTTAATATTATATTTATTAGCACTGATAGTAATTTCATTTAAAATAGCACTCCTAGCAAAACAAAATTATTACCACAACAGCTAAAAGGTAAAAAACAAAATATTTGTTATTATTCCTCAACATTATCTTCATCAAGATATATAAAATGAAAAAATAAAATCAATCTTAAAAATTAAAAACTAATACTGATAGGCATTTAACTAATAAACCTCATTTACAATTTAAACTAATCACGCTACAAAACCAAAGGTAGTTACAATTAATTAACATATCAACAGGTAAACACATATGTAATAAATAATACATAGCTCTAAATTAGAACAAAGACTTACACAGCAAACCTTGATAAACACTGGCTCACAAGCTACCCATTAAGGTGTACCACTTTATAGGTATTTGTTAGATTTATCTTATTTTGTTTACAACTAAGTTTTGTGAATTTATTGATCACTCTCACGTTATGGTTAATAAAATGTATGGCAAACCCACCCCTCATGTTAATTATCTATCGGCAGATTAATATTATTTAATAATGTTAAATCAACAAACCAAAACTTAAATCAAAAATACACAAAGCAAGATTAAAAAATAATATTTATTGAGATAACAATATAAAACTTTATTAGCAAATCAGTAAACAAGCAAATAATAAATAACAAATAGATTATTTAGAGGAGTTGTGATGAGACTACAAAAGCTTGCAATCGCCGTAGCGGTAATGACCGCATTATCAGCCTGTAGCGATGATGATGATAAAACTAAAACCTGTCCTGATGGAACAGAGCTCGATCCCGACACAAATGTCTGTGTCACTATACCGCCGGTAGAGCCGCCAGTTGAACCACCTGTAGAGCCACCGGTAGAAACGGATTTCTACAACAGCGATAACTGGAAAGAGACCTTCCCTGATCAATACACCACTTGGGCGCAGACTGAAGAGAGCAACCCGGAATCGGGGGTACCTACAGACTTACTAGAAGCTAACCCTAATCTTGTCAGCGCTTGGGCAGGCTACGGGTTTGCCAAAGACTACAATCGTGCGCGTGGTCATCACTTTGCATTAACTGACATTATTAAAACATTACGTACTGGCGCTCCGCTAATCGGACACGACGGTGAAATCGTCGGTGAAGCCATGAAGGCAAGTTGTTGGTCTTGTAAATCTCCAGATGTCGGACGCATGTTTGAAGAGGTGGGTGAAGGCAAGTTTGCAGATAATGGCTGGTCAGTGTGGGGCGAAGAGATGCCAAACACAATCGGCTGTGCAGATTGTCATGAACTCGGTGAAAACACGCTACGACTAAGCCGTGCGTATACGACTCGTGCAATGGATGTGATTGATAAAACATTCACAGCGCAAGAGCATGTTGACCAAGCCGGCCAAACTTGTGCTCAGTGTCATGTTGAATACTACTTCGATGGCAACGACTCCAAAAAAGTACGCTACCCTTGGGATCACTGGGTACCAGGTATAGATACCGATTACGCTAGCGTTGTTGATTACAAAGGCGACGACAACTTGTACAAAGGTTTTGCCGCTGAAGCGCAGTTAGCATTCTACGATGAGAAAAACTTTAAGGATTGGACTAACGCTATCTCTGGTGCACCGTCGCTAAAAGCACAGCACCCAGAGTATGAAAACATGATGGATCGTACCGACCACATGATGTCAAATCACTTGGATTTCAGCTGTAATACTTGTCATATGCCGAAATCAACTAACTCGGATGGACAAGAGTACTCAAATCATAAAGTCGCATTTGATGCCAACAAGCTTCCAGCTAGCTGTACCGGTTGTCATGATGCAGATGCATTCGAGTCTAAGTTTGAGAAACGCAAAGCCAGTATCAATGCACTTCGTTTTGAGGACGAAGGCACAGATCCACGCCTAACTGAAGTACACTTTAAAGCACAAGCTATTTGGGCTGCGAACGGTATTGAAGGCCTAGAAGCTGGAAAGTCTATTGGTGAAGCAAAAGCTGCTTATGAAGGTGCGCTAACTGCTGACAATGAACTTGCCACAGAAATGAATAGCCTGCTAACCAAAGTACGTAATGCTCAGTGGTTCTGGGATAGCGCTACCGCATCTCATGGTATTTACGCCCATAACCCTGCTGAAGCTATTCGCTTGCTAACCAAGTCTAATACGATTTTAGATGCGGCAATCATCGAAGCGAATACACTGCTTGCTAAGTACGATGCTGACTATGTCTACGATGCAACTAAGTACGACAGCAAAGCAAAAGTACAACCGCTTGCAGGTCTTGACCTCGATGCGATGAAGACCTCTAAAGAAGAGTTCATCAAAGAGCGTGTAGAAAAAGATTGGCCTGCTGAACTACATTAATTGCAAATGTAAATAGCTAAAGATACATCTCCAAACTAAATGCCAGTCACCTCACCGACTGGCATTTTTTCCTGTTTAACACAGCAACTCATTGCTCTAGAGCTAAAGCAGCTACAACTCTAGAGCAAAAGAGTTTATGCTCCTCGGCATAATAGCCTGCCACTCATCACTTCTACATATGGTTGCAGTTTCAGCTCCAAATTAAGCACAGTTTAATTTAAATACTATTAAATTAAATGAACTTAAATTAAACTTAATTAAATTAGCACTTAAGTATGGTCGACTCGATATTATAAAAGTAATAAGTCAGAAATGTTAAATACAACATCACCTCGAACAAATATCAGTCATAGAAAAGATAATGACTTAACAATTAATATAAATGAGCAGTATTTTAATATAGAATTAAGTTTTAATTAATAGTTAAAATCGGGGCAATAAAAGGCAATAAATTCTCGAGAAAAAGACATAAAAAGATAATTAATAAAATTAAAAAACTATCATAGCCCCTTATAAAAACACATTAAACACGACAATAAAGCCAAATTAAAACAACAGCCTATAGCGAAAAACCATGTATAGCTGTTTGCCTAAAACAGAGCTAATTTACACTAAAAACCGCAATACCTACAAATAGGTATTATTCAGCATTTGTAAATATAAAATAGTGTCGAGCTAATAACTTTAATAAGTTAGACATCACACTACCCGCCAAAATACATTCACCGATTAATTTAAAATGGTAATAATCACCTCATTCTCAACCACCAATAATTAATTACAAGTAAACAACTATTACTTTATTGATTGCATTTAGGAGTGATGATGAAACTTAATAAACTGTCCATGGCAATAATGGTCTCTACTTTGTTCGTTGGCTCAGCTGCCGCCAATGATAAAGACGTAGATCTATACAACAGCGATAACTGGCAAAAGGCATTTCCAGAACAATACAAGACTTGGGCTCAAACTGAGCAAACAACCCCAGAGTCAGGTAACTTAGTTGATCTATTGGCCGCAAACCCAAACTTAATCTCTGCATGGGCTGGTTACGGTTTCGCTAAAGACTATAACCGAGCACGTGGTCACCACTATGCAATGACAGACATCGTCAAAACACTTCGTACAGGCCATCCTGTCGTCGGCCATGACGGCAACGTTGTTGGCGAAGCCATGGCTGCCAGTTGCTGGTCTTGCAAAACCCCCGATGTCGCTCGCATGTACGACAAAGTTGGAGAAGATAACTTCTCAAATAACAACTGGTCGACATGGGGCCATGAGATGTCTAACACTATTGGTTGTGCAGATTGCCATCAGTTGGGCAGCGCAGAAATTCGAATGAGCCGCCCATATGCAGAGCGTGCTATGCAAGCCATAGGCAAAGACTTCTCAGAGCAATCAGCAACGATGCAGGCAAGCCAAACTTGTGCTCAGTGCCATGTAGAGTATTACTTTGACGGCAAAGATGATAAAAAAGTCCGTTACCCGTGGGATCATTGGGTACCAGGTGTTAAAACCGACTACAAAGAAGTGGTTAACTATAAAGGCTCAGACGGCCTATATGAAGGTTTTGCCGCAGAAGCACAACTTGCCTACTTTGATCAAATAGGCTTCAAAGACTGGACCAATGCAATCTCAGGCGTGCCATCAATAAAAGCACAACATCCTGAGTTTGAAAACATGATGGATAGAACTGACCATGCGATGTCTAGCCATATGGAGTTTGGTTGTACTACCTGTCATATGCCTAAAGCAGAAAATAGCAAAGGGGTGGAATACTCTAACCATAAAGTCACTTTTGACGCTAATAAGCTACCAGAAAGCTGTGTAGGTTGTCATGAAGGCAGTGATTTCAAAGAGATCTTCGATGAACGTAAAGCTGAGATCAATAAGCTGCGCTTTGAGGCTGACGGTACTGACCCACGCTTAACCGAAGCACACTTTAAAGCTCAGGCTATTTGGGCTGCTAACGGTATCAAAGGACTAGAAGCGGATCAAAGTATTGCTCAAGCCAAAGGTAACTACGAAGCGGCATTAAAAGCCAATACGCCACTCGCCAAAGAGATGAATAGTCTTTTAACTAAAGTTAGACATGCACAGTGGTTCTGGGACAGCGCAACAGCCTCTCACGGTATCCATGCGCATAACCCAGCAGAAGCAATTCGTTTACTTGAGAAATCTAATGCGATATTAGATGAAGCACTTAACGAAGCAAATGCACTGTTAACAAAGTACGCACCAAAGTATAAGTACGATGCAACTAAGTACGATACTAAAGCAAAAGTACAACCGCTTGCCGGACTTAATTTAGAGGCTATGCAAAGCGCTAAAGAAGAGTTCATCGAGCAGCGCGTTGAAAAAGAGTGGCCTGTTGAACTACGTTAATTGCGAACCTAGTTAGGCAAAATACATCTCCAACCCCAAACGCCAGTCACCTCACCGACTGGCGTTTTTTTAGTTCGATCCATAACAATTACTCAGTCACTCTTCTCTATACTCGTCTCAATAAAAAAGTCATCAACACTAACTGCTACGTGCAGAAGAATTCCCACAGGTAACTCACAAAAACAAATATAAACATTAACTTATAAAACACGATGAATTCAGAATAGTTCCAGAAGGTTGCTCTGTATAGCCTTAGCTATAGTCCTATTACCTACTCGAGCTCACAACAGCGAATAAGCTTTAGTCAGCATCTTGTTTATTAAAATAAAGGAATATTCTATGGACGCCCTATTAAGAAAAACCAGCACACAATTCGGTGCGCTTGTTCTGACCATTGCCAGCAGCAGCTTTGTACAAGCAGCGCCCCTTACCGACCACGCAATGATGACCGTAGCAGAACTTGCAGCCAGTGGCGGCACTACTGCTCTGAAGAGCTGTGCGGCTGATGCAACTTGGTTTAGCTCACCCTCAATGCCAAGTGAAGTCAAAACCAGTGACGGTCCTAATGACAGTTCGTTCTGTGACTTTTACCAGTTTTCTTGGCAAACATTTGCCTATCTAATGGCTAAATCAACAAACGCCCCATCAGTTATCAACTTTCAAGACAACAGCCAATTTAACCAGCTTGAGTTCAAACCAGACGGCAGCCCTGCCAACTCTTGCGATGATATACATGACTCACAAGTGCTATTTGTGCGTACCTCAAAGCATCAAGAAAATGATACCGATATGGTCATTCCTCAGATAATTGGTCAAGCAGGTAGCGGCGCTACCATTTACGATCAAAATCGTAATGTAGTCTATTACGATGTTCGCTTTAGCAAAAACATGTGTAATGTAAAACAGATCCAACAGCTACAAAACTTCCCAGCTGGCACTACCGAAATGAAAACAGCTTGGAAAGTGCTAGGCGCTAATGATGACCCCAATAGTTTCATCACCATGGAGGCTAACATTACCCCTGCCACCCCCGGAAATAGCAGCACGAAACCGACAAAACTGGGTATGGTTGGATTTCATATTGCCGTTGCTACAGAAGCTCACCCAGAATTTGTCTGGGCCACGTTTGAACACAAACTTAACGCCCCAGATTGCACATTACCGCAAAAAACCACAGGCTGGTCTTTTGCTAGCCAAACCTGTAGTGCAGGGCTAAAAGACAATAAACCTGGTTGCGAATTTAACAATCCGACTTCACAATCTAAGCTCACTGGCACGCCCTCAGAGATCTGCCGTATGTACCCTTACGGCTCTTCTATAGATGATCTTAAGTTTGACGACAATGTCTCCTCAATTAAAACCCTCAATGCCAATGTACAACCTTATTTGAATGATGAATTTAAGGTGCTAAAGAACTACTTTAATGTTGGCGCCCTTTGGGTTAGCGATACCAAACAAGGCTCTTATACAACACCTACTGACAACCAACCGGTGACGCAAATAAGTAACCAACGCGGTTCATTAAGGCTAGCTAACACTGTTGCCGAGACTGACTTTCAAGAGGTGAACACAGCAGCGATTAACCTTGACGGTAAATCATCCCCCTCAGCAGGCTTCGTCTCTAACTGCTTCGGTTGTCATAACTATGAAGGCTTGGACAGTAATATTAGCAATACCACCTCAAATAGTTTGAGTCATATTTTTGATGATATTGCTGTCGGCTCTAAGCAATGTTTGGATGTACAACCCGCTAACACCATCAACAGTAATACTCAGGCTAAAACGGACTGTCCGACCACCTGTAGTAACTCTTCCAGCAAACTTAAGTGGAATGGTCAATGGACCAATCAAAATGCTAGCACTGGTGCACAACTAGCGAAATCTGTTTGTGGTTGCTGCGCAATCTAATCAATACAAGGATATTCGAAGAGTAAGTAACTGCTCTTCGAATATCCCCTTCGGCTGCTTTGATGAAAGGCCCAAACACACTCGGTGATAGAACCCCAATGCACTGAACCGAAAAGCCTAAGTCATTACATTGTGAAGCAACCAAGAGAAAACCGATTATTCCCCCCACTGTTAACGTCAATTTCCAAACGATAATTAGTCATCATTCACTCTCTACTGACACCAAGCTGTCAGTAGCCCTGTTTTATCCTTGAACTGTCGCTGAGATATAGGCTTTCATCTCGAATGCTCACTCAGCTCATACAAGGAGTTCACCATGTTACCCACAGCAGCGTTAGTTTGGGGCGAGATCCCAGTTACCGATATGGATAGAGCCGTCGCGTTTTACAATAAACATTTTGGTGTCAGTTTCAGACGAGAAGTCATAAATGATATGGAGATGGCCGTGCTAGAAACTGCCGATAAAGACACTGCCAGTATCGGCTTAGTAAAACATGAGATGATGCAACCTTCAGCCCATGGTAGTGTGCTTTATCTTCATCTAAGCGAGCAGTTGTCAACGCTCGTGGACAAAATCGTCCATGCGGGTGTAAAAGTGCTCTTGCCTGTTATGCCTATCAAAGATGGCCAGTGTGGGTTTATCGCACTGTTTGAAGATTGCGAAGGCAATACTGTCGGACTTTGGTCTATGGAAAAGTAACGGCCAATTTAGTATCGAGAATTCAAGGAGGACGTATGAATAATTTGTCACCGGTGAAAGTCAAGCAACCCGCTATTACACTCGCGGGCTTAAGCGCAAGGACGAGCAACCTCAAAGAACAGCAGGCTTCAACACAAAAAATTGCTCCGCTATGGCAACGCTACTTTAGTGAGCATGCTCAAATACACAGCGGTGATCAACACATGTTTGGCGCCTATTATGATTACCAATCAGATGTGGACGATGAGTTTTCGGTATTAGTTGGCATAGCAGCCTCTCGTGAGCAAGCTTGTGATCTAACATTAGTTGCTGGTGATTACCTGAAATTTACTGGGCAGGGAGAGATGCCTCAATGTGTGGTAAGCCTTTGGCAGCAGGTATGGCAATATTTCACCTCTGTAGAATGTGAATATAAACGCTGTTATCTAACCGATTATGAGCTCTATATAGATAGCCATAATGTCGAGATTTATATTGGTATTAAACCATTAACCTAGCAACAGTTTGTCTGTATAAAAGTGCCAAGCTGAAGCTTGGCACTTTTAATCCAAAAACGACTAAGGAATGCAATGCGCCGCGCCGATAGATTGTTTCAATTAGTGCAAATACTGCGTCATAGGCGCTTAACCACTGCTAAAGAGTTAGCTGAAAGGCTTGAGGTATCAACACGGACTATCTACCGTGATGTGCAAGATCTTTGCTTAAACGGTATTCCAATAGAGGGTGAAGCTGGAGTCGGTTATCTGTTACGGCAAGAGGTCAATGTTCCACCACTCATGTTCAATGAAGCTGAATTAGAAGCGATACAAGTTGGCATGCGCATGATACAAGCTTGGGGTGGAAAGGAGCTCTCTAGTGCCGCTAAACAAGCGATGATAAAAGTTGAAGCGGTCTTACCAACAAAGCTCAAAAAGTATCAATCTTTGATGTTTGCCCCAGATACTTATATCGATACACAAGAGTTTCAATTTATAGACCCACTAAGAAAAGCTGCCCGGTTAAGAGAGTTTCTACTGTTAGATTATCGTGATGCAAAAGACGACACCAGCCACAGAAAAATACGCCCGCTAGCCATCTATTTTTGGAAAGGTACTTGGACTTTGCTCGCTTGGTGTGAACTGCGAAATGACTTCCGCAATTTCCGTGTCGATAGAGTGGTTAATTTAAAGCCGTTATCGCAGCAGTTTGCCATTACTCCAGGGCAAGAGATGCAAGATTACATTAGCTTGATGAAAGCTCAGCATTGCTAATGTACTAGCTATACAACGAAATTGACTCGCTCTGCGAGCTCACTTCTTAGCCAATTTCGCTTCAAACTCACAACTCAGTTAGAGCAAGAGCCACAACAAACACCGCTATCACCGTGCTTTGGCTTGGCATTTTCAGCTTTTACCGCCGCATTAGTCACTGCAGCTTTATCAGCCTTCTCGGAAGCCTTAGTCGTTAGTACTGCAGCTTGTTGCTCAGATTTGTTTAAACCAAATATTTTCTTGAATGATACTGACATATGAACTCCACAAGCATTAAAGGTGTATTTTTTACGCATGTTATAATTCTTGAGCAAAGTAGTCAACTATTAACAATGTCCACCTCTTCTCACCTCACCAGTATGTCGTTAGCGAGTAAATTGACCATCGTTTGAGCAATTGTTCTGTTTGCACCACAGTGAAGTCTATTCGACATTTGCACTTAAGCTCGATACCTTTCCCATGCTATTAAGTTATTTTCTAGGCAAGTTAAAGGAGGCTACTGGATGGAATTTATTGCTTATTATTATGCTCAATAGCATTCAATAATAGAGGGTTCTGATTGCGACAAATATTTTAGTGCGGAACAACTTCAGCAGCTCGAAGCAAACGATTTTGCAATCGCCGACTCAACGAAAAGACTAACGACTGCGGTATCATTAGTTAACTGCATTGATAATAACGATCCAGAGATTGCATTGTATTTGAGGGACTCAGCTTTTTGATTTAGAACCAAACAGCTAACGACCATAACCACTCAAACATTATTTTCCGACTTGAACCAAATACTGCTTACTACAAATAAAGACCCGAATAATTTTGCTCAACCATTTGCTGCTTTAATTCTGGCAGAAGTAGTAAGGGTTGATCGAATAGCCCCCTACCTAACAGAAAAACAGCGCCAAAACGTTATTAATACAGCCACTCACTATATGATATCGATTGATGATTACAGAGGGTTTGATGATGTTACCGGCTGGCGACACGCCGTAGCCCATAGTGCCGATCTCTTTTTACAACTAGCGTTAAATAAGCAGATAACTGCGTCTCAATTGAAACAGCTACTAGAAGCAATATCGATGCAAGTTGTCGCGAAAGATGCGCATTTTTATCATTGTGGAGAACCAAAGAGGTTGGCGTTGCCAACCATCTATATTGTGCTCACAGGGAAGTTAACTCAACACGATATTAGCCAGTTTTTCGACAGCATCGTCGATCCAGCCCCCTTCAAAGATTGGCAAAGCGTTTACAATAGTAATCTAGGTTTAGCCAAGCTGCACAATAGTCGTATTTGTCCTGAATCATCAGCGGTAAGAGTGAGAATTGGCAACTTAAAAAGCTGCATTCACAAGTAGAAGAGGCATTAAACAAACTCTAAAATAGATCTCATCAAAAATAGCGCTAAAGTAATGGCACCTCGAACTCAGTTAATTGTATAGCTAGGTAGGTAAATACGCGCTTAAAATATAAGCCCCTCTAAAAATTCAATATATAGACACAAAAAAGGACACAAACAGATACCATTGTTAATAAAACAAACCTGACTGACTGCCTTTGATATTTAATAGCCTAATTGTATATTTTATGGTAAAAATATCTTATAAAACTATTACCCACAACAATAATACTAAAATGAGTTTTTCTATAAAACAATAACGGGACGATTGTGGGGAGGAAGTTAATATTTACAGCATTTTATATCAAACCGACTCTTATTTTTAAAAGGTATGACTGTGGCCCTTAATGTTTTTCTATTTTTATTATTGATTATTTTATCACCATTATCCTTGGCTGATGAGCAGTATATATTTACTCCCCTTGAGTTAAAAATGGATAACATAGCAAATAGCTATGTAGGAGAACCATTAAAAAAACTTGAACAGCTAGAAATATTACGCCATGACAGTGCAAATTCATCTGTTGCAGAACGAGCCCTTATCAAGGCCTACGAATGTTCATTGCGTGCGGGGTTAACCCCGAATTTAGCACAACAAAACCTAGATAAGTTAAAGCAACTATCACAAGAAAACCAATATAATCATTCAGTCAGGGCTGCCACTGCTCTTTGTCAATCGGATATAGCAAGGCAAAAAAACAGCGATGATTACGATATAGCTATCTATAAATCTTTCTTATTTGCACAGAAATCTAAGCTTGCAACATTAAGATATTGGGTAAGCTTAAACAGCAATAGCCTATTCACAAAATACAATGACATGGAGTCTTCAGAAAGAGCTTTAAACACTGCTTTTAAAGTCGCGAGTGATAACAACGATATATATAGACTGAACATCTCGTCGTTCGAACTTGTTAATACCTACAATAAACTGCAACAATATGAGTTAGCACTAGCTAACTCTATCATTGCCCAAGACACTATCGAAAAGCTAGATACTCAGTGGTATCAAGATAAGATTTATGTAAGTCACTCTACAATACTAAGAAATATGAAAAAGTATAGTGAGTCCTTAGCTTTCAGTAAAAAGGCGGTCATCAAAGCCAAAGAAAGAGGTGACGTAAGAGAATCTAAATTTATTCTATTAGATATTGCTTTAATGTACTTATTTCAGGAAGAGTTGCAACTCGCTAAAGAACTAGTCAAAGAAGTCTTAAACTACAGTACGACTTTTGATGACCAATACCTCCTTAATCAAGGGAAATTACTAAAAAGTTATATCTATTTATTTGAAAAAAAACAAGAACAATCTACCGTGTTATTTGAGGAAGTTGTCGATTACTTAGGAAGAGAAAATTACATTCTAAAACAACTCGACAATTGGCAGCAGTTAATCGAAATAGCCGCTTTAGCAAACAACCAACAAGTAGTAGTTAAAGCACAGAAACAGTATAGCAAGCTGTTTAAACAACATAGCGCTAAAGAGCATGCTGCATTAGTGACACTGCTAACACAGGTTTACGAGAGCATTAGGCTGGATGATGCGACCATTACACAGCAAAAAATCATTCAGACCTTGGAAAAGAAGGCTCAGCTAGAACAGAATTACCACATACTGATCCTAATCACGCTAATTTTGGGTACGTTAATTGCTCTGTTTGCTATAAAAGCCCTATGGCGTAACGCCAATATTTATAAGGCCAATCAAGCTGAAATTAATCGCCAGCTTTTTTACGATCCTTTAACTCAGTGCTTTAACAGGCGCTATTTCAAAGATGTGATAGCAAAAAGTCTGATGTCTAAAGATATTGAAGATGGCACTAGCTTTTTAGTAGCAATAGACATCGACAATTTTAAGTCTTTTAACGATACATACGGGCATGCGGCCGGTGATGTGGCGTTGCAGTCGATGATCAACTCATTACAATCAGATCTACGCGCTAATGACCGGGTAGTTCGCTTTGGCGGTGAAGAGTTCCTTATGGTGTTATCACCTAATGATAGCTTTAAAGTGGAAGTGGTGATTGAGCGTATTATGCAGTTGGTGAGAAGCACTCCAATTATCATCGAAGATAAACCAAGAAATATAACAATCAGCATTGGCTACATCCCTGTAGGCAAAGTCAACCACATTTCAGAGCTTGACGCCTTACTTAACCTGGCGGACAAAGCACTATATCTAGCAAAAGAAAACGGCAGAAACAGAGCGGTAGGTGTATACGATCTGCAGTGTCCAGCGAGTGCAGTCGACAATATTACAATTGCCCATAAAAATGCCCTACTCAAGCTTACAGAGATAACACCTAGCTATACAAAAAATTCTGCGTAGGGCGTTAGATCTTTCGAACTTAGCTTTTATTCGAACCCAATTCTTTTAGAACTAGGCATGACCCACATTGCCTCATATTCTAGTGGGCCGTTTATTCACACGTTGAACTGTAGGCATTCAGTTCAATCAGCCCTTGCAGAATAATGCCATGATAGCGAGCTTTAACCAGTTGATAGTCCAGCTCAGGAGCAAAGTAGTAGGTCACTTCCTCCTCACCCGTTTGTTTTACCGGGATCACAGCTAGCTCGCCCCACGGCTCGATTGTTGCAGTTTGCTGCTGCTGCACATAGAGCTGGTAGGGTTCAATGGCATCTGATGCTTGCCTGACTAAGGCAAATTGGGTACGACCTTGCAATAAAAAATGACGCATTTGAATGGCTAGGGTATCAACATCCCTAAGTGCAATGGCCTTTGAGTGATAGTGGTCAATATCACCATCTATATTGACCTCAGTATCTCGGCCATTATTACTAAAAGAAACTTGCATGTCCCTGGCACGAAAGCCGGTGACCTTTTGGTGAAATTCATCAGTAAGCCATTCGGCCGTTTTCGTTGACCAAGACAGTTGTGCCCGCTGTTCATAGCGAGTACCAATCCCCAAGATACTGGCTTTACTACTTGAAGTCACCACCGCAGTTTTACCTTGCCAACTTTCGGTTCGTTCCATAGTGCCGGTGTGAATACCACTTAAATAAATATCGTAACTGGCACTACGATTACACTGTTTAACCAACTCTTTTGACTTTGTCGTTTGCGCAGCTTGCGCCTGCTCTACCTTTGACTGCTGGGCAGATACAGGTAAAGCTTGCGCAATTACTAAGCCTAATAAGCTCAATTTCAGGTAAACAGCGAATTGATTCATGCCTAGAATACTTCGTTCACGTTGAGGTAAAAGTTAGTTTCATTTTCACCCACGCCAATATCAAGGCGTAAATTGATGTTGTCTTTTAGCTTAAAGCGGAAGCCTGTACCGTAAGAGGTTAACAGCTCCTCGTTAAGATCACTGACTTTATCGGCGACACTGCCCACTCCGCCCCAAAAAACCATGCCATAACGCTGGAAGATAGGTAAACGATACTCAACTTGCCCCATCATCATCTGCTTGTCACGGTAACGACCTTTGATATAACCGCGCATTGCACTTGAACCACCTAAATCTGGCAGCATGTTCCAAGGCACATCGCCGTCGGTAAATTTGCCTTGTACTTGCCAAGCAATCAGTCCAGGTGCAGCGCTTAGCAAGGATGTAGAACTTAAATCGATGTAGTTAGCGAGTTCTAGGTTATAGGTTGAAAACGTCGAGTATTCACTGTTTTGGTACAAGCCTGCATCTATCTGGAATAACCAGCCTTTAGTGGCATTTAAGCGGTAATCTCGCGAGTCATAAATACTGGTTACCACTACGCCAGAGCTAAAGTTACTTGGCAATGTGGAGTCGACATCCACAGGAACGCCGGTTTCAACTAACTCAAGTTTATCAGCACTGGCATAGGTAAAGTCAGCTCCAACACCAAGAAAGTAATTACCTGCAATCTCGCTCATCCATGTGGGTTTAAAGCTATAAACCTGTTCTTCAAATTCATGATGGTTAGCGTCAACATTGCCATCTTCGATACCTTGCCCATAATAAACGGATGCTTCGTTGTGTAACTCAAGTCCCAGTAACAAGCGCTGCTTACCGCCGTTGAGAAAGGTCATGTTTTCAACTTCAACCCCGTAAGAGTTGTTCATTGATACAAAGGAGTTAAGCACTAATGACGATGGCTGCTCTTCAGCTTTAGCCCCGTCTGTTTTATATAAGCCTACCATTAACAGTCCCACACCAAACTTTTTCTCAGGCGTGTAATAAGCTGTTGGCAGGTAGCTCATATCAATGGGCTTGCTGTCATCAAATTCGCCGTCAGCACCAAAGACCGACAGAATGTCATCAACCCAAGTTGGCTGCATATCTTTAGGGGTTTCAAACAGAGGTTCAACTGCAACTGCGACGTTAGAAAAAGCAAATAGGGTCAGCAATAAAATCCGTTTCATAAGTACTCGAATCGATAAAGGGAAATAGAAGGATTGTAGCGACGCTTTTTGCACTAGTGATCTCAAGCAAAGCCGCCAAACAGGTCAATAATAAACTTGCGAGCGCATTCTACCATTACGACAGTTTTCAACAATTACTTTTTCAATTTAGCTCCAGACGTTATGGCTAATGCCAAAATTGGGCGGTTTAACTTTGGAGGTATAACCTGCCCAAACAGCCTAACGACCAACTTGTTCATGGCTAAAGCACTGACAATAACTATCGTAATAACCTTAGTGTTGTAGCTTAAATGCTGTGAATATTATGTATAAACCACTTTTAATTGCCACTGAAATAACGCATCTTGATATCAAACAGGGATAGGACAGTCTTATGAAAATCCAATTAGATGATTACTATGTTTTTTGTCAGGTAGCGAAATATGGCAGCATGAAGCAAGCGAGTGAAAAAACACGCTTACCATTATCAACTGTCAGTAGACGTATTGTGGCATTAGAAGAGAGTCTGGGCTTACAGCTATTTATTCGTAACAAAAATAAGCTAATGCTCTCCAATGAAGGGGGCAGGTATTATCAAAAGCTTAGCGGCATGGTTGAGGTATTAGCTAATACTATCGATGAACTCAATGATGATTCGGGCCTGCTTAGCGGCCATATAGTCATATCTACCACTAAGCTGTTCTACACTCGATTTATTCATCCGGCCATTCTCAGCCTGTTAAAGGATAACCCTAAATTAAGTGTCGAGTTGAAGCACTCGGTAAACTCAACCACATTAACCGATGATGTTGATATCGCAGTGGTGAATGGCGAACTACCGATCAGCAATTTAATCGCCAGAAAATTGATTGAGCTAGAGTTAGCCTTTATGGCAAATGAGGAGTTTGCTCAGCAATATAAAGATGAAATAGCAAACGGTGAGTTTAATGCTTTGCCTTATGTTGCGACCCTCTCCCACCCTTCACTCCCTATTACCAATAAAAGCACTGATGAAGTAATAAAGATCCAACCAAGCCAAAAGTTCAGCGTTATCGACGCCGAGATGTTACTCAGCGCGATTAACGACGGGCTTGGATACGCTATCGTTCCACTCTATGCTACCGAATCACAAAATGAACAGTTCAAGCTGGTACCGATATTTGAAGACTATGCATTAGCGCCTGTGCCTTTTTCACTTTTATACCGCAGCCGTAACTTACAGTCCGCCGCCCAGCGCGCGGTAGTCGATGCCATCGTCAGCGCTTTTAAATAACGCTTTTCAGTAAAAAATGCCAATCTCATTTTTGGGATTGGCAGGCTCAAAATACGCTATATAGAAGATTATCAGCTTTCCTTAATATTACCTCAAGCAAACAGCTAACCACTTTTAATTCAATTAATGAGGTAACACCATGCAACAGATTACACTAGCAACTTATATCCTTACTCGTCTAAAAGAGCTAAACACTAACCACGTTTTTGGTATCCCTGGCGACTACGTACTGCCATTCTTCGATGAGATTTTAGATGGCAACCACGGCGTTCAACATATCATGCCGAGAAATGAACTGAACGGCACTTATGCCGCTGACGGTTACTCAAAAATGAACGGTTTTGGCGCCATGGTAGTGACATTCGGTGTCGGTTCTTTAAGTTGCACTAATGCACTTGCCGGTGCTTATGCCGATGACACACCCATTATAGTGATTGCAGGTACCGCAGCTGTTGAGGTGCTAACGACACCAACAGAGCGACGCTACCACCATGTTATCGAAAACAACTTCGATACCAATATCGAGATGTTTAAGCATATTACCTGCGCCAGTCAACGCCTGGTCGATTTAAGCACTGCTACTTTCGACGTTGACCAAATGCTACGTAAAGCAATGCAGTCTAAGAAGCCTGTTTACTTAGAAGTACCTTATGACCTGCAAACAGCAATGGTTGATGCACCAACTCGCCCACTAGACCTGATGCTTGAACAGTCTTCATCTAGCAATCTAAATGCGGCGCTAGAAGCTAGTGTGACACTGCTTGAGAAGTCAAAAACCCGCAGTGTGTTAACGGGCCACCTACTGCAACGAGAAGGTATGATCAAACAAGGGATACAGTTGGTTGACCAGCTCAATGCCGCGGTTGCAACGACCTTCAGCTGTAAGATGGGCGACTTTGACGCACACCCCAATAGTATCGGGATCTATATGGGTGAAGTCAGCGAAGATTACACCAAGGAGATGATGGACGGCGCTGATGTCGCGATTGCGCTTGGCGTGACATTAAATGAATTTGATACAGGTGTATTCACAACGCGACTCGGCCAGCAGCAAGACGTTATCTGGATCCGCAAAGACTATGTCGAGATCAATGGTGAACGCTATGACATGGTATACCTGCGTGATTTTGTGCCTGCGCTTTTAGGTGCTATCAGACATATCGATGCGGGTGAATTAACCCTACAAGCACGCCGCAAGTTTGCCTTTGAACAACAGGACAAATTTACTCCAACAGACAATGAACTGACGATAGATAGATTATTTGTGCAGTTCTCCAACTACCTTGAAGCTGGCGACATGCTCTATGGCGATACCGGTGGCTTTATCAATGCATCACAAGCAGAGTTCCCAGCTGATATTGTCATGCACGGCTGTGGTAACTGGGGATCATTAGGTGCAGGTTTCGGCATGTATGTCGGGGCAAACTTTGCTAATGAACAGCACAATCGTCGCTCGGTCAGTATTCAAGGTGAAGGCGCTTTCACCATGAGCGCTCAAGATTTAGCAACCTTGATTGAGCACAAAAAAGATCTGGCACTGTTCATTTTAGATAACTCTGGCTATGGCGCAGAACGTGCGATTCACCCAGGTAAAGAGCGTTCATACAACGACATTGCAGTTTGGAAGTATGAAAAGCTTGGCGAAGCTCTTGGTGGTACCGAAGGTGTTGACGTGCATAGCTATGTCGCCAACACAGAGCAAGAGATGGATGCCATCTTCAAAGCGTTAAAAGAGCCAAAAGGCGTCAACATCGTCCGCGTGATGTTAGATCCAAACGACTCTGCCACTTTCAACCTACGTTTTAGCCAGCTACTAAAACACTAACACCTCACGTCGTACAACACTCAATATCAGCCAGTAATGGCTGATCCCCTTTGTGAATTAACGCCTCTATCACGGGGCGTTAATTAAAAAACAAGCATCACGTAAAGATACCAATATGTTTTCTATCAATCATCTTGTGAAGTCAGTATCAGCTCTATTTTTAGTACTAGCAGTCTCTATACCCGCCACTGCAGCGCAGTGGGAAAAGCTAGGCCAGCGCTCAGTTAAGCGTGGAGTAGATAAAGATGTCATGCACGTCACGATAGCGAATGGTGGCTTTAGACAACTTAAAATTGCAGTTAAAAAAAGCCCGGTAAACATTAAGAAGATTATAGTTGAGTATGCCAATGGCAAGCGAGACGAATTAAAACTCAGATCTGTCATTAGCGCAGGTAGCGAGAGCCGCTTAATGGATCTTAGAGGTGGTAAACGGGTGATCCGTAAAGTCACTTTTTATTATGAAACCATCGAACGAGGACGCGGTAAAGCCATCGTTACTGCGTGGGGAAGAAGAGGTGTTTAGCAGGATGAGAATATCAAAGGGCTATTTGAAATATGCGTAGCCCCATAAAATTATTGTCTATTTATCCAAATACTGCTTTAAGCCGCTAATAACAGAGGGATACATCAATATTAGTGCACACATTTAAACAGCCTTAATGATTTCAATATCAAGACTGCTTAACCGCTATCAATAGCTGAACGCTTAACAAGAAGCAGCCTATATCAGAGTGGCTGCAGAGTTAAATAAGTTGCTGCAACCGCAATAACCAATGCCAGCCCAGAAAGAGCATGGCGGCTTAACATAGCCTTAATACTCGACTGCTGTAATTGAAAGTCTTGCTGTTGCTGCTTAGAATATTCCAAAGCTTGATGGGCCTGCTCAAGCTGGTTGGTAAGCTCGGTTAACCTGCCACCATTAGCCGCTATATCCTGAGTATGCTTGTCCAACTCGCTTCGTATGCCAACTATCAACTCGGCTTGGCTTTTAATCTGTAAATCGGCTTGTTGCTGTATTTTCAATAGCGCAGCGTTTTGCTTACTCAGTCGTGTAATCTCACTATCTTGAGACTGATCTTTTTCCGTTTTAACTTCACTCTCTTGTTGCAGGGCTTGCGCCAATTTAGATAACTGGTTGATATCTTCATCTTGAGCGAGATCTTTTTTACGCTTGATTTCGCTTTTTTGCTGCAGTTCATTAATTAGCTGTTGGCGAGTATCGGCGCCTTGAATAATCTGTTCTGACGTTTTGTCTAACCGTTCAATTTTGGCACTTTGTTCGGAATCAAGAATATCTTTGACTTCAACAAAGTCATCCAGCTCAGTGAGCTTACGCTGATGACTTTCAATCTGTTCTGACTGGGCTAACTGATAACTGACCTGCTGCTCTAACTTAGTCACAATCGCCAATGCGGCATCTTTTTGATTACTGTCTAAGGTACGATCATCCTTGGCTAAATGGGCAATCTTCTCAACTAGTGCTTGGTGAAAATCCTTTAAGAAGCCGTTTTTAATGTTTTGCACTTTTAGCACTATGCTCAAAATACTCTGAGTCACCTCTAAGCTAGCGCCAAGGTTTTCAATCATACCAGCAAGCTCTTTGGTATTACGTCCTGAAATACCACCAAACGCATTACCCCAAAAACCCTTTTCACTGATATCACTGGCAAGTTGCTGCACATTTTGGCTGCTTTTCAGTGCCTCAGTGAGCTTAGCTAGATTACTTTCAAAATCCTGAAAGAAAACTTGGTACTCTTGCCTTTCTACTAATTCTTGTTTTTTTGTTGCCAGTTCCACTATTTTGCTCCCAAGGAAATACTGTTTAATCTATCTTCTATGCTGAAAGCTTCGATAGCTTGATGTTGTTCTAGTTGGCCCGTTTTGGCTTTTAAATCGACCACAAGTTCTTTTGATGAACGCATGTAACCTTCGAGATCATTGAGCAGAATCAAGTCCTTTTCCGCATTAATGACCAACTGGGCACAAGCGCTTTTTTGTTGCTCATAGGATTGGTTCAACATGGGGTTAAAGTTAACAATTTTATCCACGACCGTGGGGATAAAACCCGATAAATAATGACTTGAAACACCAAAGCCAATCGCAGCAATAGTGGCCGCAATATAAGGTGAGTACGGCGCAATAGGAGGAAACAATGCGGTTAACTTCGCTTCTATAATAGGGTCGAGTGCGTCCCATATCACCAAACAACCGCTAGTAATGATTATTTCCGAAACTTTATGTACCAACTCCTCCTTTGATAGGCTTTTTGATCCTTTATAAAGTTGCCACGCTGCATAACCTAACTCATAGATATTTTTTGCTAATTGATAAACCTTTCGAAAAGCACTAGCAAAGGCGTTGACGATGAACTCGAATAAGCCTTTCAATATTGAGCCTGGATTTTTGACCATATTAGTCAACACTGCCCAAATCTTTTTGAATAAGCGTTTAACACGGTCTTTTAACTTGGTTTTACCGCCAGAAACAATATCAACCAACTCATCTTTAAGTGCTTTAATACAAGTAGTAATAAGGGTTTCTAATACATTCCAACCTACATTAGCAGCCGCTTCTGTCGCCGCTCCTTTTACCAAGCTGGCAGTGCTTCCTGAAGCGTCTTTCATTTTTTTAGCTTCGATGTTGGAGCGTGAACCTTGCTCATTTAATAACTCTTCACGAGCATTCACCTTCGGTGCAGCATCTTTAATGAGGTGCGCTTCAATGGCGGCGGCCGTTTCTTTAGATTCACAAGAGATGAATTTGACTGTACAACCCTCGCTGAGCTGTTCGGTCAACTTGTATTGCTCACCATTTTTAAGTTTCTGGCGATTTTCGTTTAAATGGCCAGCATGCCATCGACCACGGATATTAGTACTATCTCCGACATAAACGGGGGTATTCTGTTTATCAAAGACAACATAAACACCTGGGGTATTCGGCACCTTATGCAAGCCATCAGCAATACCATCACGAACACTAAACTCACCATCAAAGTGCATGCTAGATAATGAGGAGATCCCATGGGAAAGGCTTTTAGAGATCATCTCCTTCCAAGCTTCACCTCTATTGGCGACCTCCATAACATCGGCAGCTGAGGTCGCCGCTAAGCTATCGGACACAGTGGTTTTTAAACTGCTTTTGTTGCTATTGGGTTGGGAATTATTTTTATTTCTAACGCCACCAACTAATTTGCGGGTCACGTTATCGATGGCTTTATCTACAATGGCATTAGAGAGTGGCGACAGACTGTGTACTGCCGCAGAACTATCTGAGGTACTCATTAATTCATCCTTGTTATACAGACGAGTAGGCTTATAAAATAAGGACGCTCATCAACATATTGTTTAAACTAACTAAAACACAAAAATAACATAGCATTCAAAATCAATTTCAAGCATTTATCCCAATATTTGAAATTCCAACACTCAGCATTCATGAATGGACAAACTCTGTACAACTACAAAACAGTTTTTAGTTGCAGCTGCGCTTTCTTTTTTTCTAAAGTAAATTTGAAGTAATAATGAACCCTCAAAACTTATTTTAAAGGGTAAAGAGAAAGCAAACAGCTTACCGCTTAATAACTTACGAAATAAGTATTTTTATGGTAACTCATTGATGAATGGTGTATTAACAAGCAAAAAAGCCATTTGTATTGGCATACAAATGGCTAAAAAGTCAGCGCAAAGCGATTATTACCCTATGGAATAAAGAGGAGTTTCCTACAATAAGCATATAAAGGGCCTATTGATGTCCAACAGGCTAAGCCCCGCAATTTGCTAACCACCGAAAGTAATATCAATTTGATGTTCACTTTCACTGACAGGGTCGACATTAAAGAATGTACCTAATGGGCACTCATCAGCATCAATGGGCGCAGGTGCTAAAAAACCTTTCTGCTGGCCTTTGTTCGTCGTCCACACTCGGCAAGCTCGCTCGCCATCTTCGGTCATAAAGACATACTCAGTGGTGCCCTGCTTGTCCAACGTAGGTCCTGTACTGTCGCAGTTCTGCCAGTCCTCATTTAGCGCCTTCGCCACACTATAACAGATAGACTTAGCATCATACTCTATCGCAGATTCTACAGAAGTTGCTACACTAACAGCAAAGGAAGTCACACTTAGCAGCGACAATATTACCAGTATGTGTTTTAACATTTTCAAACCTATTCAGTGGGTGTCGAAACTATGGACACAACCCCCCTGAGTAAGTTCATTAGCCTTGCTAGTAATCGCTATTGGCGCACTAAATTAGCCCGTTTATTCAATAGCAACTGCTAACATTGCCGCTAAAAAATTAAAACTTGTAGGTATACATAGCCACGTAATTCTGTCTACCATCACCGATATTAGCTTCTAAATCAAACGAGTGATGCTTAGTCAAACTCCAATCAAAACCTATTAATCCTGCATACTGGGTAACATTTTGCTGGGTAATGGTATAGCCAAGCCCTTCTAAAGTTGGCCCACCTTTGATCTCCGCATCTGACTGCCCCGTTGTTCCCTCTACGTCCATATATGAAACACCAATATACGGGTTTACAAAGCCCCAATTGGGAACATTAAATGAAGTTCCGACTCTTGCACTGACTAGCAATGTTTCTGACTCAGTTCTGTCGTCGTCTGTTTTAGTCCAGGTATAGCTGAATGGAACCAGAACAAAAACATGGTCAAAACCATAAACAAAGTTGGTGGTAAAACCATAGTTCCATCCCGAGTAGTCTGGAGATATCTCTGGTAGTTCAATATTTTCAGGTACATCATCACAAAATGCAGGCGTCACTCGGCCGCCACATACCTCTTCAATTTTCTCAAAAATAGCCGTTGGAATTTTGATATAAAGATCGGTTGAACCTTCAAACCGCCCGCCGTGTATTCCGACTTGCATGAAGGGGAATATCCACGCTGCTAAGCGTAACTGTACACTGCCAGTTTCGACATCTGGTTGACCAAAATCAATACTATCAAGGTCAATAAACTCACCAATATCGACCCCCTTATAATTTAACTTTAAGTTAGAAAGTGCTAAATCTTGTTTTGAATAATTGGGGATAATCGAAATTGAGAATGGTAGTGGTAGGTCATACCCCTTTTCAATCACTTGCTGACCAAAGAAAGGTAAGTAATGCTCCCACTTACGATTAGGATCGGTACTTTTGCTGGGAATAATGTCTGAACGAACCGTCTCATTGCGCTTTTGTTGACGCTTCTCTCTGGCTGTTTGTGTTTCCGGTACTTCAATTTCAGCCGTAGATTCAACTGTTTCAGTTGTTTTCGGCACAGGTTCATCCGTTGCTAAAACAGAAAATGTAGCGCTGGAGATGAGTATGACCAACAATTTATACATAGTGAATTCCCTTTTAAAATGCTTCATTAAACGTTAAATAGAAGCCGCTTTCAGTCGCATTACGACCATAATCAACACGCACATTCATTCTCGGCTGTAGCTCAAAGCGGTAACCTACGCCATAGCTATAAATTAAGTTGTCGTACAATTGCTGTGGCTCGTTAGCTATCGAGCCTAAGCCAGCAAAAACCGTCATTCCATGCCGAGTTAACTCCCCATTTTGATATTTAAAGGTATGACGATATTCAACGGTATTTTCAATCGAATTTTTATCGCGGTAATGTCCTCGATATACGCCTCTTAAAGAGTCTTGACCACCGACAGTCGGCATATCGTAATAAGGTACATCGCCGTCACTCCATTGAAACGCATTATAAAAAGCCAGTACTCGTCCTTTGCTTATAGAGTAGTAATATCGGTAATCAAGCAGTAGCTTCTGATAGTCGTTGTCGCTGCCAATCTTTTCTGAATAGACGATGTATTCGAAATTGAAAAATTGGCCACTCCAAGCATTTACAGAGAAATCCCGACTATCATGCTCAAGCGCCACACCTAGCCCTAAGGAGAATGGCTTGTCTTTAAACTCTTGAAAATTAGGGTCATCAATTGCAGTTTGCGGGAGGGTATCTTCGTCAGGCTGATAACTTTTCACCCGAAGAGCAGGACCAAGATAAAAACCATCAAAAGTAAGAAATGTTATGTTTCCTTCGTAATTCAACATCTTATACTCATAAAGCAGGTCGTCTGATGCTTCAAGCGCATCGCCAGCTTCATAACCCACTCCCCAGTAATATTCACTTTGTTTACCCATGGTAAATTTGCCAATAAGGCGCATAGCATTATTATCAAAAAACAGATTCTGCTTTGACCGCAAGCCTAAACCGACGCCGCTTTCAACTTTGTTACCGATGGCCACTAAGGTCAGGCTCGAGCGCTGTAGCTGTTGCTCTTGTCTGTTAGTCGAGAAAGAGTACAAAGCCCCTAATGCCAGCATCACACCTGTTTCTGGCATATAACCTGGCCCACCCAAAATCGAAAACAGCGGTAAGCCATTCTTTGTGGAGTGGTCTTTCAAGGCTTTTTTGTAGTTATCTAGCTTTTGCTCTAGTGCATCACACTCGACATTGCAGTCATCAAGCTTTTCATCAATCGCATCAATGGCTGTTTTATAAGCTCGCGCTCTCTGCTCAGCTTGCTCCAAAGTCTTAAAAAATGGCAAAGCATCACCGACTGGAAGCTGCTCAACTGAATTCACAGCAGCGACTTCGGCGCAAGCAATTGTTGGAAAAAGGCATAAAAGAATCAGCTTTTTCATAAAATCCTTTTCAAATCGAGACCATTTTTTATTTGATATCTACAGACTTGCTGCAGAAGTGGGTGTAAGTCTTTTATTTGACTAAATATAGTTGATGATGAGAAAAGCACATGTTTTAGAAGCGTTAGTTGAGAAATGAGTTATTAATGAGTAATAAAATCGACGTTAGAAAGGGCTATAGATTGAAGAGAGTACAGGGAGTAGAGCGATAACTTGAACAGAGTAAAGATCGATAAAGCCTAAATCAATATGGCTAAAGCCCACTGACTGTGGGCTGAGCAAAACCGCGTATTAGAACGCTGAAAGCTGGCCTATAATCGCAGCCACTGCATTAACTCATTGGCTCCAATGACGCCATACTGTCTTTTTATTAGTTTACCAGTAGGGTCAAACAGCAACACTTCTGCTGATTCTGCTCGATAAGTGGCGATCATCTTATCGCCATCAGGGGTGCCAGCTCTAGCTAACAAAAACAGTGCATTATCACCAAGGTGAGCACGGGCTTCATTCATCTGCTCTGTTTGAGTATTACTCACGGCAAGGCCAGGATCATACACAAAAACCACTGCAGGCTTACCAGTACCTATCTCTTCATGGGTCTGCTTAAACCCTTTAGGCATCACCATCAATAGCAACCAAACCGCAACCACAATTGACGCAATGACTCCAAGAACAACCCAAGGTTTACGATTATTACTGCTGGAATTGGTATCTGAGTTACGACTATCCATGCTGACAAGCCTCTTTAACAAATGACATAATTAGCATTTTAGTTTAATCAACTTAGCTGAAATCAGTATTAATAAATTAGTGCAGCTTGTTATTACTCACCTATAAATCAGCACTTTCCCCCACTTCTCATGGCAAATAAGTGACTTAACATCACACTTTTCTTAATTAGATTAAATTGACAGTTTTATGTTGGGAACTAATATTGCTGTAGTAGGCTCCACTAATAGATGACTAAATTTTTCTCAGCAAATGCCTGAGACGTTTAAAATAATGAGGCTAGATTTAATGAATACACTGAGCAAAATATTGATAGGTTCTACAATTAGCATTGCGGCATTAAGCACCGGTGTACAGGCCAGCGATCTTACCTGCAAAATTAAAGGTGCTGATGATGTAGTAATGAATAACATTACGATTTTACGCTCTAACGAATCAATCGTGAAGATTGATGGCAGCTATAAGTCGCCAGTGATGAGCAATATTTACCGCATCGACGCGGTGGATGGCAAAGATATTAGCGCTACGCCAACTTACCTATATTACAGCCAGTACCCATTAGCCGATCACCAACTTTGGGCAACGGTTCAAGTCGATGGTCAAGCAGCTTTTAAAGGACTTTGTACTGTCAGCGAAGAGATGTAATTCAACATGACTGTAGCCTAAACCTTAACGGCTAAAGATTACCAGAACGATAATAATTAGTTTATCGCTCTGGTCTTTTCGTCACGCCATCAGTAACCCCTCATCGCGTCATTGATATTTTTCTCCATTAGCGTAAACACTTCGCTAAACCCACGACAAGCTCGCCCTCCCTTCACCCTGACGATATTGCACATCATCGATGCAGAACCAACCTGCAGCGGGGGCGGGTTGGCCGTTCTTCTCTTTGTTGAGGGTTTGGTGTTCGTAGTCAATAACCAGATCACCAGCTTGATGCGGGGTATTTGCCTGCAATGCAGTAAACGCGGTTTCATCCATCAACCACTTGCCTGCAACTACATCTGCAGGTCGACCATCTACCGAGGCAAATAGGCCATCAGGCAGCGCCTGAATATAACCATCTTCTGCCACCGTGAAGGCTTCATCAGTGCTGGCATTAAGTTGGCTGCTTAAGGCGGCAAAGCCAAAAGCGGTGGATGTTGCAGGCATAAAAAAGGCACTCTCAATAACATTGGAGTGCCTATTCTGGCCGAGGTGGTCAACCTAGCGGATTGGAAAGGTTTCGGGATTAGAGTTCATACAAATTAATAGATATCTAAATCTTGAATCTCTTCAATCCGCTCTAAAAGCTCATCATATAATTCAGGTGAAAGAGGTCCTATATCATATTCATCAAATAGTTCTTTCAATGGAGCAAGCCTTTCTGCTGATTCTTTAAGCAAAGTCATTATCGTATAGGTTTTATACATAGTTAACGCATGATAATCGAACAGGACTTTTACTATTTGCAATGAATAGTAAAGGTATGTGTTAATTATATTTCTGACTTTATCATCGCTTAGCATTTCTCTAAGAACAATCTCCCGAATTTCACTTTGCTCAATAAAGTTAGGTATGTTACCTGTAGCCTCAAAGCTTTTGGAGTTTTCAAAAACCAGTCTATAACTAGTATTTTTTAGCCCCTCGACTAAAGCATCTACTTCAAATTCATTTTTACGATTACTTTCCAATCTACTATAAATAGTAAAACCTATTTTCTGTAGGCAACCTAAATGGATATTCCTGTCTAGCTGAGTATTCCTTTCTCTAACAAAATAATCTATGCCCATCTGCATCTGCTTTAACCGTGTCTCATCTTTAGCTAGTTTAAGCTGCAATTCAAACGCCTTTCTCGAATCTCGTGCTTCACGCCTCGTATCTCTTAATTCTTTAAGCTGAATATTTATCGACCAGACAAGTAGGCCTATCGTCGCAAAACCCAAAATTGGATTTATGGTTCCGCCTACAAAATCACCAAATTGAGCAAATAACTCCTGATTTCCCCAAGCCCCAGAAAACTGCCAGAGGTATAGGCCTAGAATACATATTGCGATAGCAAATGCGCCTAGTAACAGACCTGTAAGCCAGTACGGAAATCCATCTATCTTTTCGTCAGCATTAGAGTCACTATTAGCATCGCTTTTTATTTCATTCATTTTCTAGCCACATCAAGTTGAAATTCAGACACACAACTCGTAAAGGCTTCTTTCTCTCCATTGGTATTGACCAATGCAGCAGCACTACTTTCATTAAGCACGACTTTGCCATCATTAAAAATATCAGCGCTAACTATCAAATAATTCAACGAGCCTGTGTATGTTTCTACACGGAAGCCTGTTGCCCGCTTTGATTGCCTAACTTCAAAGTCAGTTAGTCCCCAATGCGCCTTATTAAACCCATCAGTTAAACAGTCTACAAAGTGTGGCACTTTGTCAGTAGGAACTATGCCGGAGTTAACAACAAAAAACTCATCCTTATCAGTTCGAGTAGGTGCAGTACAAGCTGTTAGCATAATAGCAAACACCGGAAGTAAAACAGGTTTCAACACAACACATCCTTATGATTTTTTTAATCTATATAAACAATAATACGATGAAGCACTCGACAGCGTTTAAAAGCTGTTTAAATCGCTTTTTAAGTAAAAAACCACTTGTCATAGGCGCTACGGTACAGATTTCAGTTTTTAACTTGTGTAAACACTTCTACTGTACTTCAGTTTTCTCTTACCGATTTTCAACCCTACTATAGCTTTCAGCCTTCTCGATACACTTAACCCCTTTCTCCAAATAGTCTGTTGCTAACAAATTAACACAGCCTTTTAATCTGGAAGCTGACATTGACGGGATTTTTAATTCTAAATATGCTTTAAGTTGACGAACAAACTCAAATTCATCTTCTAAGTATTCACGAACATTGCCAACAACATATCTGTTTTCGATAAACTGGCCGAAAACAATAATGTCTGCCAACTTCCAGTTTTCAAAGGCTTGGCATGTTTCTTCCGCATCAAACAGATGTAAAAAAGGTTTCGTCTCATACTTCTGAAAAATTTCATTACTAGCCGTAGACCAGCTAGCTAGAAATTCTTTCTTAAGTGTGCGCTGTTTAATATCAATAGCTAGTTCATCATTTAAAGGCTTCGCAATTTTATACAGCTTATGGACCTTGGGGTGCCTGTTTCGAAGGTGCATCTCATAAGAACGATTAGAGGATGCTGGCTGAAAAGATTTTAGAGTTTCAATTACAGCTTTAGCTTTCTCATATTCGTCATTAATATCTTCTTGTATATACATATTTTCAATAAAGAAGAAGTACGAATCAAGCACTACAAACCATTCGTAAAAGTGCTTAGGCTCAGCAGTATTGCCAAACAAAAATTCTTTAGCTTCCATAATCGCTTGTTCAAATTGGCTATCAGAAAGGTTATAAATGCTAAAAGATTTGATTCTATCGAGAAGCTTACCTTTAAGGGGAAGGTTAAAAGCCTCCACTAACTCAATTGGTATCGGTGTGATATTAAGGCAATAACTGACTAAGGCAGGTGGAACATTACCAGTCGAGCCTTGAATACTTCTACGTATGCTTTCCAAACGTACACGAGCCAGCTTATCCTTTGGGGTCTCCTCCTTTTCAGCTGCCCTTTCTCCTGAGGAGGGCGCCTCCATGCCGTCAAGTGGCCCCCTTGTTGATTCTTTACAAATTTCATTAAAACTAGCCCCATACTCATAATGAGCATAAGTGATCGCAAAAACCTGGTTTATGACATTTGAAAGTGCAGTTTCCTTATCAACTCCCTGAATTTTTTCTATCTGAGCTTTAATAGGCACAAAGCGTTGCATGGCTCGGAGTACGATTCGATAATTAGATATTTCTAGATCAGAAATAATTCTTTTAGCTGAAGCAGTCGTTACATCATCCAAATGCCGTCCATATTGTTCTCTAATAACCGCAATAATTTCAGCTGGAGATGCCGCTAATACAGTCTTATCGTTGAAGGTTTTTTCGAGAATAGATTTGTCTTCAATATGCTCCTCATTAGCTAATACTAAAATGGCAACATTGACATTGTTCTCGACTAGATTTAAGCATTCACCAAGTACCTCCGAGGTCAGAGCTTGACTTGAAACTCGCTCTAAGTCATCAATGACAAAAGCACAATGACTAATCTTAGAAAGCAGTTTATGCTTCATTGGCTTAGCCAGTGAGTTTGCAATTGCTAGGGTAGCGCCTTTATCCCCAAACCCCTTTGCTACATTACCAACGACATTTTTAACCATTGAATAGCTGTTAATGGAGTTTTTACTATTAAAATAGCTTAATGACACTATTTTATCTCTAAAGTCATCTAAACTAGACACCCCATATAATGAAATATAATGCGCTTGTTCATAGTCTTTTTCCAAAATAGGCACTATTTTTAGCTTCGCAAAATGTGTTTTACCACAGCCCCACTTTCCAGTTAAAAGCTGTATAGATGGAAAGCTATCATCCTTCAGATTATCAATGATTTGTTGCACCGCGCTTTTAGACATACAGAAATAGCTACGAGAAAAAGAAAGGACAGGCATATCTTTCGCAGCTTCAGTTTTCAGCAGCCAAAAAGTAACAGCTTCGCGGCTAAAGCCGCTCCTACATTTAAGACTTAAAACATGCAAAAACTCTTGTTCCAGCCCCCCCACAAGTACACCCATATACTGCGGGGATAAGTCCATCCTTAAACAAAAAAGCCCCGATACCGTTAGGTATCGGGGCTTTTTATTATTCTTTTACAACAAGTGGCTTTAGCTTTTAAGCTTCAGACCAGCAACGTATTTTACGTAGAGTAAATCGTGTTAGAACAAGGCGCTTTACCACGACGTTTAGCTTTCTACTCTTAACTGTTTAGAGTGGTGAAGCAACGCAGCTATCCCCTGAGGTGCAACGCCAAAGCAAACTCCAGACATAAAAAAACCGATACCCTGAGGTATCGGTTTTCTCTATTCTTTTACAACAAGTGGCTTTAGCTTTTAAGCTTCAGACCAGCAACGTATTTTACATAGGATAAATCGTGTTAGAACAAGGCGCTTTACCACGACGTTTAGCTTTCTACTCTTAACTGTTTAGAATGGTGAAGCAACGCAGCTATCCCCTGAGGTGCAACGCCATAGCAAACTCCAGACATAAAAAAACCGATACCCTGAGGTATCGGTTTTCTTTATTCTTTTTCAAGAAGTTTGGCTTCTAAGCTTTAAGGCTTCAGACCAGCAACGTATTTTACGTAGGATAAATCGTGTTATAACAAGGCGCTGTGAGCGACGTGTAGTTCACCTACACGAGCGAGCAGCAACGCAGTTATCACCGATTTAGACCAGTAAAATTACATCATGCCGCCCATACCGCCCATTCCACCCATACCACCCATGCCGCCCATATCAGGCGCACCAGCTGCATCTTGTGGGATCTCGCCAACCATTGCTTCAGTGGTGATCATTAGACCAGCAATTGAAGAAGCAAACTGTAGCGCGCTACGAGTTACTTTAGTTGGGTCAAGAATACCCATCTCTAGCATGTCGCCGTAAGTGTCGTTACCCGCGTTGTAACCGTAGTTACCAGTGCCGTTCTTAACGTTGTTAGCAACCACTGAACCTTCTTCGCCCGCGTTAGTCGCGATTTGACGTAGTGGCGCTTCCATTGCACGTAGTGCGATGACTACACCGTGCTTCTGGTCTTCGTTGATAACTTCAACTTCACCGATTTTGCTTGCTACACGCACGAGTGCAACACCACCACCAGCAACCACACCTTCTTCAACTGCTGCACGAGTTGCATGTAGTGCATCTTCTACGCGTGCTTTCTTCTCTTTCATTTCAACTTCTGTTGCTGCGCCAACCTTGATTACGGCTACGCCACCAGCAAGTTTAGCCATACGCTCTTGAAGTTTTTCTTTGTCGTAGTCAGATGTAGATTCTTCAGCTTGGATCTTGATCTGTGAAACGCGTGCTTTAATTTGTGTCTCTTCGCCAGTACCGTCGATGATAGTAGTGTCATCTTTAGTAATAACAACGCGCTTAGCTGTACCTAGATCTTCTAGAGTGGCTTTTTCAAGCTCTAGACCAATCTCTTCAGCAATAACGGTACCACCAGTTAGGATGGCGATATCTTGTAGCATTGCTTTACGACGGTCGCCAAAACCAGGGGCTTTAACAGCAGCAACTTTAACGATGCCACGCATGTTGTTCACAACCAATGTTGCTAATGCTTCGCCTTCAACGTCTTCTGCAACGATAAGCAGTGGCTTACCTGTTTTAGCTAGACCTTCAAGGATAGGGAGCAATTCACGAATGTTTGATACTTTCTTATCAACCAATAGAATGAATGGCGTTTCTAGTTCAACACTGCCAGTCTCTGGCTTGTTGATGAAGTATGGTGATAGGTAACCACGGTCAAACTGCATACCTTCAACAACGTCTAATTCGTTTTCGAGTGCTTGGCCTTCTTCTACAGTGATAACGCCTTCTTTACCCACGCGCTCCATTGCAGTTGCAATGATTTCACCGATAGTTTCATCAGAGTTAGCTGAGATTGTACCTACCTGAGCGATAGCTTTAGTGTCGCTACACTCCTGAGAAAGGTTTTTAAGTTCAGCAACTGCAGCGATAACCGCTTTGTCGATGCCGCGCTTAAGATCCATTGGGTTCATGCCAGCAGCAACCGCTTTAAGACCTTCAGTTACGATAGATTGAGCTAGAACTGTTGCGGTAGTGGTACCGTCACCAGCAGCATCATTGGCTTTAGAAGCAACTTCTTTCACCATTTGTGCGCCCATGTTTTCGAACTTGTCTTCAAGTTCGATCTCTTTCGCCACTGAAACACCATCTTTAGTGATAAGTGGAGCACCAAAGCTCTTGTCTAGTACAACGTTACGACCTTTTGGGCCTAAAGTAACTTTAACTGCGTTTGCAAGTACGTTTACGCCGGCAAGCATTTTTACGCGAGCGTCATTTCCAAATAATACTTCTTTAGCTGACATGTTTATTATCCTTTAAATTCTTTTCGGTCCGCTGATGTGGCTAAGGCACTGTCATCAACGGTGATCATGGTCTATCTATGTGGCGAGAGTGTGGTTTACCCAACAACTGCCATCAAGTCTGATTCAGATAGGATCAGTACTTCTTCACCATCAATCTTTTCTTTTTTCACGCCGTAACCTTCGTTGAAGATCACGATGTCGCCAACTTTAACGTCTAGCGCCATTACGCTGCCGTTTTCTAGAATACGTCCATTGCCTACAGCCAATACTTCACCGCGGCTAGATTGCTCAGCAGCACTGCCTGTAAGTACGATGCCACCAGCTGACTTTGATTCAACTTCTGAACGTTTAACAATGACACGATCATGTAATGGGCGAATATTCATCGATGGATGCTCCTATTATTTTGTCGCCAACGCTTATTGCTGGCTTTTAAAGATAGTAACGACTTTAGCTGATTTCACCTTAGTGAACCGCAAAAATCATTTGATGTTCGAGATATGGGGGTAAAGGTCTGCAGTTCCAAGCCCCATTTACAAAATAAATCGGTTTTTTTTGACTCTGATTTATAAATGTCGAGCCAATCCTGATAGAATTCGCCTCCGAGTAAAGACTAGGCAAGACTTCCCCATGAGAGACAGACACGGGCTGCTTACACAGCCAATTGGTCGTGTACTGCTAAATATGAGCCTCCCAAACCTGATTGGTATTCTAACCATTCTTGGGTTCAGCCTCGTTGACACTTTTTTTATCAGCCAGTTGGGCACTGAAGCGCTGGCTGCTATCAGCTTTACTTTTCCTGTAACGCTGATTATTTCTAGCATCGCTATCGGTATTGGCGCAGGGGTATCGACTAATTTAGGGCGTTTGATTGGCGCTGGACATGCCGATAAAGCCAAGGTTTTTTTGCATGACGCCTTGCTGCTCACCTTTTTATTGACCGCGTTAATATCGCTATTTGGCAGCTTGTTTATTGATCCCTTGTTTAGTTTGTTAGGCGCAAACCAAAGCAGCTTGCCGTTGATCCATGACTACATGTTTACTTGGTATTTAGGAGCGCCATTACTGGTGCTGTTAATGGTCGGTAACCAAGGGCTGCGCGCCACAGGCGATACTCGCTCACCCGCAAAAATTATGATGCTGGCAGCGTTGATCAACCTGATATTAGATCCGCTACTTATCTTTGGTATCGGGCCGTTCCCTCGACTTGAGATCCAAGGCGCCGCTATTGCCACGGTGATCTCGTGGATAGTGGCACTGTCGCTGTCGACTCATTTATTAATTTTTAAACGTCATCTAGTCGAGTTTGCCGAGTTCAATGTTGCCAGACTTAAGTGCAACTGGAAGCAATTGGCGCATATTGCTCAACCTGCGGCGTTAATGAACCTGCTCAACCCAGTGGCGAATGCAATGATAATGGCGATGCTGGCACGCATCGATCATAGTGCGGTGGCCGCTTTTGGTGCAGGCACGCGCTTAGAGTCGGTGATGCTGATTGCAGTCATGGCGCTATCATCAAGCCTAGTGCCTTTTGTGGCGCAAAACCTCGGCGCAGGGCAAACTACTCGCGCCCGTGACGCACTGCTGTTATCACTCAAGTTTGTGTTGATATTTCAAACCCTGCTGTACCTGCCACTCATCTTTGTCGCCGAGCCGCTAGCTAGGCTATTTAGTAGCGACCCACAGGTCATAGAGTGGCTCAGTTTTTACATCTTAGTATTGCCTGCCGCTTACGGTCCGTTAGGGGTTGTGATTTTAGTCGCCACCTCACTCAATGCTTATCACAGGCCGATGAGTTCGCTTATTTTAAACGTCTGCCGCCTATTTTTAATCATGCTGCCTTTAGCAGCCTTAGGCTCTTACTTAGGTGGCGTAAAAGGCTTGTTATTAGCATTGCCGATCACCAATGCCATTATGGGATTGGCTTGTTATATCTTGGCGCGTAGGATCTCAGAACCCGATCAAAAATCAAACACTCCTGTTGATGCAACAGGGCAATAGAGGATAACAATGCAAGCGTCTAAGCAGATTTTTAGCCATGAAGATTTTAGCGACCAAGATCTACAAGATGCACTGTTTGAGCATTGTGAGTTCCACTACTGTCGCTTTAGCCATGCCGACTTAACTGATGCTCGCTTTAGCCACTGCAAGTTTGTGGTGCAGGGTGAAGAAGACGGTTGCGACTTTAGCTACGCCACACTTACCAGTGCCAGTTTTAAGCACTGTAATTTGAGCATGGCGCTGTTTAAAGGTGCCCGCTGCTATGGCATTGAACTGCGTGAATGCAACCTTCAAGGTAGTGATTTTAGCCGTGCGAGTTTTGCCAATTACATCACCCCAAAAAGCTATTTTTGTAGCGCGTTTATAACCGCCTGTAACTTAGCCTATGCCGACTTAAGCAGTGCCCTATTAGAGGAGTGCGAGCTGTTCGATAATCGCTGGCGGGGCGCCAATCTAACAGGTGCTTCAATGAAAGGTGCCGATTTAAGTGGTGGCGAATTCTCGGCCGAACAATGGGGCACTTTTGAGCTTAGCGGCTGTAACCTCACTCGAGTCGAACTTGAAGGCTTAGATCCGCGCAACATATCCCTTGATGGGGTGATGATTAATCAGTGGCAACAAGAACAGTTGCTGGCACCGTTAGGACTGATTATAACCGCCGATTAAACCGCAATATCCCAACCGAGGCTATCGCAGTTATCTTAGATCAAATTATTATCAAATAAGCTGACAAAAGCGCCCCAATTGGGCTACTTCGCCAAGGCAACCACTATACTTAATATAGCAATTAACTCAGGCTCAACACTGTAAAAGTGTTATGTAAGGAGGTCTGTATGAACACCTTCAAAATTGCTCTTTTTGCCGCAGTGGTTTTCTTCGCTTTCTCTATTGGCGTTAGCTCTAACATCAGCTTTCAAAGTCAGGTTTTACCCATTTTTAATCACTCTTGCGTAGATTGTCACTCCACTGCGGGTGAAGCTACTGTACAAACAGGATTGCGACTCGATAGCTACGCCAATTTAATGCAGGGTACGCTTGATGGTCCCGTTATTGTTCCTGGTAGCTCGGCATCAAGCACACTGTACTTGGCCATCAATCATCAAGTTGATGCCGCTATTCAAATGCCGCCGCACCATAAAGCTCGTATAGCGGAGACGATCCAGCCGTTATCTACCGAGCATATCTATGTGATTCGAGATTGGATTGAACAAGGCGCACGCAATAACTGATTTCACGCCTTGTTTTGGAACGGTATCAAAGCAAGTTTAAGCTTCTATGAGGCTAGACTATTGATTTTATCGAGCCTCGAATGCTGGCAACTCGATCGCAGTTGCCGGTACGAATACACTCTTCCATCGCCTCCATCATAAAGTCGATAAATCGCTGGCTTGCTAAGCTAATAAACCGCCTTGATGGATAGACCAAATAGACCTTACCTTCATAAGGCTCCACTTCTTCAAATAACATTTTCAAGCTACCGCTATCGACATGCTCTTGAGCAAAAGCCAGTGGCATCATAGATATGCCCCGTCCCATTAAGGTCGCCTCTAAACACATATCTAAGCTGTTGACGCAGAGATTACCCTTAACGGTCAAGGTACGATCTTGACCAAATGGCACATCATTGAAAATCTTACCATTAGGGTAACGAAACAGTATCGAGTTATGCTCAGACAAATTATCTTGGGTGACTGGAATGTCCGTTTTAGCTAAGTATTCAGGGCTAGCAAAAAAATGTACCGTTTCGGTGATCATATGCCGGGCAACCATCTCATTTTCATTAAATGCATCTTCCAACATAAATGCTAAATCGATGTTATTGCGGATCATATCTTGTGGTTCTGTACTGACAATAATCTCAACGGTTAGCCCAGGGTTTAGATCCATAAACTCAAAAATGGCATGGGTGATCTGTAGCAGCTCTGGAATGGGGAATATCAAGATCCGCAGATGGCCGGCGACTTCGGCATCTTGCCCAGATAGTTCAGACAAGGTCTGCTCCAATTGGGCTAACATTGGCGTTGTTTTATCGTAAAAATGGCTACCAGAAGCCGTCAATGTCATGGCGCGACTTTGACGATGAAACAACTTAACATTCAACTCTTCTTCAAGCGCTGTGAGTCGGCGGCTTAAAGTCGATTTAGGCAGATTGAGGATATCTGCCGCCTCTACCAAACTACCTGTTTCTACGATACGGTGAAACAAGGTGATATCTTCAGTTTTCATTACAACATCTCACTAAATTTAACCAACAGATTACTGTCTATTATCAGTTTGTTCATACTAGAGCAGCTAAAGCAAGCTTTAATAGTTCCATTTTTCGGAACTCATGATTCCATACAATTCCATTTTACTCAACTTAATTGACTGCTATCGTAGCGCCTTAGTTAATACATATTGTCACATTTATACGGAATTCTGTTTATGAAGCACTTGCCCACTCCCCTCTCGTTTATTGTTCTTACCTCAGTGTTAGCGGGTTGCAGCGCAGAGTCTATTGAAATACCAGCACCAACTGTACGACCAGTTAAGTTACTTGAGGTCACCGATGTAAATGCCGGTTCTATTCGTGTATTCCCAGCCAAAGTGGCTGCGACTAAACAAGCCGACCTTGCGTTTAGATTATCGGGTCATTTAGTTGAGTTTGCCTTTTTCGAGGGGCAACATGTTAAAAAAGGCACTGTATTGGCAAGACTAGACAGTCGTGATGCCCGTAATACACTGCTTAATCGTGAAGCTGACTATGAATTAGCAGCAGCCGACTTTAAGCGCAAAGGAGAGTTACTGCGCCGCGAGCTTATCTCCCAAGCAGAATATGACACCGCCCAAGCACAGCTTAAATCATCGCAGGCGAACCTTGCTAGCGCGCAGGATCAGCTCAGTTACACTGAACTAAAAGCCCCGTTTGACGGCACGATCGCCAAGATATCAATTGATAACTATCAGATGGTACAAGCCAATCAGTCTATTTTGGTACTGCAAAAAGATCGCAATATTGATGTGGTGATCCAAGTACCGGAGTCACTCGCCAGTAATATTGCCCACTTTAATCCTAATGCGTCCACCCAGCCTACGGTACGTTTTACCACTAAACCAGAGCTATCTTTTCCGGTAAAACTCAAAGAGCATGCTACTCAAGTAACCCCTGGCACCCAAAGCTACGAAGTGGTATTTACCCTGCCGCAGCCAACGGATATCAACATTTTACCGGGTATGAGTGCTGAGCTGACTATGGATGTTGCTAATAGCAAAGTGAGTGGCATTACCTCAGTATTACCCGCCAGTGCCATTACCAAACGCGACACTGATGGGCAAAACATTATTTGGACCTTCAACGCTGATAGCGGCAAGGTTCACTCACAAGTCGTCAGTCTAGGCAAGGTGACCACCAACGGCATTGAAGTCACTCAAGGTGTGCACGTAGGCGATAAGGTTGTCGTCGCGGGTGTGCAATATCTTGTTGAAGATCTCCGTGTTAAGCCGCTTCGTTGGCAGCGAGGGGTGTAGTTAGCAACCCCATTATTATCCCCGTTACTCACTCGAATTCGATTGTTGTTGCTAGCGCATAAACAACCCATTGAGCTTGAGTGCTGCCAGCCGAGCAGGCGTTTTAATTAAGAGATTTTATCGATGAATTTTGCAGAGTATTCGATCACTCACAAAGTGATCAGCTGGATGTTTGCCCTACTGTTATTGGTAGGTGGTTCAGTGTCATTTTTTAACCTTGGGCAACTAGAGTTTCCCGAATTTACCATTAAGCAAGCACTCGTTGTCACAGCCTATCCAGGTGCATCTCCAGAGCAAGTGGAAGAGGAAGTGACCTTGCCACTGGAAGATGCCTTGCAGCAACTTGGAGGTATAAAACACATCACCTCAGTTAACAGTGCAGGCTTATCTCAAATTGAGATAGAGATGGCTGACAACTATGCTGGTGACCAGTTACCACAAGTGTGGGATGAAGTCCGCCGTAAGGTGAATGACAAAATCAATGAGCTGCCACCCGGCGCCATGACACCTAAAGTGATTGATGATTTCGGTGATGTTTATGGGATCTTGCTTAACGTAAGTGGTGAAGGTTACAGTCATCGCGAATTGCAAAACTACGCTGACTTTTTACGACGTGAACTGGTGCTCGTTGATGGTATTAAGAAGGTCACCATAGCAGGTAAGGTGATGGATCAAGTTGTGGTTGAGATCTCACAACAAAAACTCAATGCTCTGGGACTCGACCAAGACTATATCTACGGCTTAATTCAAAGCCAAAACGTGGTGTCTAATGCCGGTAGCATTCGCGTCGGTGACAACCGTATTCGTATTCATCCAACGGGTGAATTTGATAATGTTAGCCAAATGGAACGCTTACTAATAAGCCCTCCGAGTAGCGCAAAGCTAATCTATCTCGGCGATATTGCCAGTATATACAAAGATGTCGAAGAGACGCCAGAAAGTATGTACCACGCCGATGGCAGCAAAGCACTTTCTATTGGTATCGCATTCGCAAGTGGTGTCAACGTGGTCGATGTTGGTGCTGCAGTCAATGAGCGCATGACTGAGTTAAACAGTGAGTTGCCTATCGGCATGTCTTTAGCCACTGTTTATGACCAAAGCAAGATGGTTGACGATACCGTAAGCGGCTTCTTAGTTAACTTGGCTGAATCGATTGCTATTGTAATTGGTGTACTGCTGATCTTTATGGGCGTGCGCTCAGGTTTACTAATGGGTCTAGTATTGCTGCTAACTATTCTCGGTACCTTCATCATGATGAATGTGCTTAACATTGAACTGCAAATTATCTCACTTGGCGCACTCATTATTGCATTGGGAATGCTGGTTGATAACGCCATTGTGGTCACCGAAGGTATTTTAATTGGCATTAAACGGGGCAAAACTCGCTTAGAAACAGCTAAGAGTGTTATCTCACAAACTCAGTGGCCACTATTAGGTGCGACTATTATCGCCATTATTGCGTTCGCACCGATTGGTTTGTCTGACAACTCTACCGGAGAGTTCTGTGTATCGCTGTTTCAGGTGTTATTGATCTCACTGTTCATCAGTTGGATCACTGCTATGACGCTAACGCCATTTTTCTGCAATATCATGTTCAAAGATGGTGTCGTCAACGAAGAAGTTGATGAAGACCCTTACAAAGGCTGGTTATTCACGCTTTATCGCCAAACTTTAAACATCGCCATGCGCTTTCGTTCTGTCACCTTGCTATTGGTTATCGCGGCACTGGTTACTGCAGTTGTAGGCTTTGGCCAGGTGAAGAACGTGTTCTTCCCAGCATCAAATACACCTATGTTCTTTGTCGATGTATGGATGCCTGAAGGCTCTGATATTAAAGCAACTGAAAAACTGCTTTCTCGAATTGAAGCAGACATTATGCAACAACAGGCGGAACATGATATTGGGCTCACCAACTTAACCACTGTGGTAGGACAAGGTGCACAAAGGTTTGTACTGTCTTATGTGCCAGAAAAAGGTTACAGCGCCTATGGTCAACTACTGATTGAGATGAGTGACTTAACTACGCTTAACCAATATATGCGTAAGTTAGAAGTAGAGCTTAGTTACCGCTTCCCAGAAGCTGAGTATCGTTTTAAGTATATGGAGAACGGTCCTAGCCCTGCGGCTAAAATCGAAGCCCGTTTTTATGGTGAAGATCCTCAAGTTCTGCGCCAGCTAGCCGCCAAAGCATCGATTGTTCTGGAAAATGAGCCTAATGCAGTTGGCGTTCGTCATAACTGGCGTAATCAAGTGACACTTATACGTCCGCAGTTAGCACTGGCTCAAGCTAGAGAAACAGGCATAAGCAAACAAGACTTAGATAATTCACTACTGGTTAATTTCAGTGGTAAGCAGATAGGTACTTATCGTGAAAATAGCCATCTGTTACCGATTATCGCTAGGGCACCTGCAAGTGAAAGATTAGATGCTGAGAGTATTTGGAAACTTCAAGTATGGAGTTCAGATAACAACACTTTTGTGCCAGCGACTCAGGTAGTGTCTAACTTTGAAACCGAGTGGGAAAATCCACTAATAATGCGCCGTGATCGCAAGCGTGTGATTTCAGTGCTAGCAGATCCCGTTAACGGCACCGGGGAAACCGCTGATTCGGTCTTTAGAAAGATTAAAACCGATATCGAAGCCATTCCACTTCCAAGTGGCTATGAACTCGAATGGGGCGGCGAATATGAGACATCACTAGAAGCGCAAGAGTCAGTATTTAGTTCTATTCCGCTTGGATATCTAGCGATGTTCTTAATCACAGTATTGCTGTTTAACTCAGTAAGACAGCCGTTAGTTATTTGGTTTACCGTACCGCTCGCCATTATTGGTGTAGTCGCTGGATTACTGCTGTTTGATGCCCCCTTTAGCTTTATGGCTATGCTCGGCATGTTAAGCCTGACTGGCATGATCATTAAAAATGGCATTGTGTTGGTGGATCAAATCAACCTTGAGCTCAGCGAAGGTAAAGATGCCTACCAAGCGGTAGTGGATTCTTCAGTGAGTCGCGTCAGACCGGTATTAATGGCAGCCATAACCACCATGCTCGGGATGATCCCGCTGCTATCGGACGCTTTCTTTGGCTCAATGGCAATTACCATCATCTTTGGTTTGGGTTTTGCGTCAGTGCTCACACTGATTGTACTGCCAGTAACCTACACCCTAATGTTCCGTATTCCTTATCCACATAAAAAAGCGCGATAAGGAGGTTACTACCCATTAAATAACCCAATAGTTCGATAACGTTAGTGCTAGATAAATGCTTCCCGGCAGTTCAGGCTCAGCTCAGTAATGTGCTGAGCCTGAGTACTTTTAGCCACTAACCATAAAAGATGAACAATATTTTATGGGTAATCGCTAACAGACGCTGTTAGTCTTAAATCAATTCACACTGAAGCTTGCCCCTTATGAAATGCTTTGCACTCAGCCATACTGCTCACTCAGCCACGTTTGCCTTGTTACTGTTTAGCTGCTCGCTATCAAGCGCTGCCTTGGCTGACAGCGACTTAGTGAGTTATCAGCAAGAGCACCAAATTGGCGTCATGGTCAACGCTATCGACAAGGCTATATCCGATGCTCAGCCTGACTCCCTCGAATTAATCTACCAATATGGCACAGACTCAAGATACTACGTGATGATTAGAGGTTGGTTAGTACAAGAGCTCGCAGGCGTCCAAAGTCAGCTTGATGCATATAAGCAACAAGATGAACGTCGGCAAAAATTAGAACACCAGGTCAATTTTTTAAAGCAAGCCATTCGCCGAATTGATCTTGAATAAAGGGCTACTTCCATGAGAACATCGATTAAAGCTGTATTACTGTCTGCCTTTGTTTGTCCTGGTGCCGGTCACTTTTACTTGAAAAAGATGACCACTGGGAAATTGATTTTGGCGACCGCGGTTATAGCACTTTCTTACCTCTGCTGGCATGCTTATCAAAAAGCACAATTAATATCAGAGAAGATCATTAGCGGCGAGATCCCTTTGCAGCTTGACGCTATATACAGTGCTGTTACCCAAGCCCCTGTCGGCAATGAGGCGCTGTGGATTAACATCGCGACGGCAGCCTTTGTATTATCTTGGCTTTTTGGTATCGCAGATTCGTACCGTTTAGGTCGCCAGCAAGACAAACAAGAAAGTTAATTAGCTTGTCATGATTGTGAGCAGTTATAGCAATTGTATTACCCTATCGCTCAAAAAAAGGGCTACTCATTGAGTAGCCCTTTTTTTATCAAAGAATTTAATCTATTTAACTACAAACTTGATTAACTGCATCTGTTTTTGAAAAGTCATGTTGAGTTGATGGCTTAACATACTGCTTTACTTTCGCAGTAGGATTTTTCGAGAACTCATAGCCACTTGTGGCCGCTGATGTTTTAGAGAAATCATGACGAGTGGTGCCACGCTCAATATCATTAACATGCTTAGCAGCAACATTTTTAGAAAAATCGTAATCAGCACGTGCTGCTGAAGTTTTAGAGAAATCAGGTCTTTCTGCCATTGCAGAGCTAGAAACTAAAGTAACAACTACTGATAAGGCTACGCTGGTTAACATTTTCATATACAACTCCAATCTTATTTGCCTATTCTTGTTAACAACCAGTCTAAGTCATTTACTTAGTATAGAGAACAAAAAAGAGGCTGATTTTGCAATTTGATACAAATAACATACAAAGTTTAAAAATTATGCTAGATGGTTATGCAATTGGAGGGGGATTAACTATATGAAGGCTAACTGTTTTAATTGACCAAGTCGGCACAATTATTCTTGCATGTAGTCGACTATTTGGTGAGACGAAAATGGCGTCATTGTGCAGCCCTACGCTACAACCACCGTGAGTCTTACAGTGACCAGACGCCAGCTCCTGACATAAAGCTTCGCAATCAAACGATCCATTATTGGCGACAAAATCTGATTGTTGAGCGTAAAGGCTGTCTATTGAAGAGTGCGACACTCGCGAAATGTTGCTTTGTACAGCACCTTGAGAGTGCTGTTGACTTAAAGAGTACAACATATCCGGCATTGCCATCGCTGGCGTGAGCAAAAACTGCCCAAGCAAGGAGGTGAACAATAGAATATACATAAAACCTTTAAGCAAAACGGTCTCTAACCCTAGTGAATTAAAATGCTAATACAACATAGACATATGGCTACAAAAATAGTTTCACTCAATCAATAAAAAAGCGCTTAGTGGGTACCAAGCGCTTTACAATATCTCAGGTTAGATAGGCGAGCCTGGCGGCATAGGTAGCGGTTTAACAATTAGCTTAATTTCTGGATTGAGCAAGCCCTTTTCAATACCATGCTGCAACCATGCAAAGTGCGCAGCTTCATAAGCACTAACTCGCTTCACTTTGCGCTTCAATTGCTTAACGGTATAAGTTAATCGCTCAGCCAACTGCGCCTTAACCTCAGGTCTGGTTTTTACATTATGGTAGGCCTGCAGTAACACATCGATAGTGACCGCGTTAACACGCATCCATACTCCAAGTTCTGGGCCAGTCGGAATATCCGAGAATACTGTTCTAGCTAGCACCTTGTCGGTGATCTTAACCACTGACCACTGCTCTTTATCGTTAAGGTAAGCTTGGTTAACTCGATTAATCCTTTCTGGCACATACACTTGCGACAATGCGTGACGGCTCAACACTTCAGCCATACCTAGCGGATCGGCGACAACACCTAAGCCCGAGTGAAAACTCTCACGGGTGTTTTGATAGTTACCCGCCTTAGGTACTAACATCTGCTGCAATGGTTCAGAGATTGTTAATTCACTGGGCGTCAAAGTCGATAAGATAGCGTCTAATGCTTGCTGTTGCAGCGCAGGCGCTAAGTAGTGCCAGCTTTTTCCATCGACGCTATCACCATAGGTGTAATCTGTACCACCAATAAACTTAGCTGCTGCTGTTAGTTGAAACCTCGTTAACAGATAGATAGGAACAAAGGCATCACTTAACTCGCCTTGTGGCTGCTCGGCTAATAGTGTTGCAGTTGAGAAGTTCTGTATTGCTTTAGCTCGTACAGCACTTAATCGCTTCAGCTCTGCAACAGGGTCGGTACCATTGTCCCACAAACTCGCGTAAGCATTACTCGCTCCTGCACTTCGAGAATCAGCCTCTCCGATGTAACGTAATCCTTGGCGCTCAACTTGACGTCGAAGTTCAGCCAGCTTAGCGTGTTCCTGCTCTGGGGCAAACTCACTATAGCCATACGCGACGGTATATTTATCCCATGCACCAACGCCCTCATCGTAAGGTTTACTAATATCAAGCTTACCGCCATTTATCGTAACCTTAGGATGCGGGTAGTCCATCACAGAGGCGTTATTATTGCTTGATGCTGCAAAGTTATGATCTAAGCCTAATGTATGACCAACTTCGTGCGCAGATAACTGCCTAATACGCGCTAAAGATAGTGCCATGGCGGCATCATCTGCCGCAGCTCTATCTTGCCAGCCCGCTGTTAGGCCGCGAGCAATTAGGTGGTCTTGTCGTACGCGTTGACTGCCCAATGTCACATGGCCTTTAATAATCTCACCAGTGCGAGGATCGGTAACTGCAGAGCCGTACGACCAACCACGCGTCGCGCGATGTACCCACTGAATAACGTTATAGCGTACATCTTGCGGATCGGCATCTTCGGGTAATAACTCCACTTTAAAGCCGTTGATAAAACCGGCAGCAGTGAAGGCATCTTCCCACCAGCGGGCACCTTCAAGTAGTGCCGAGCGAATAGGTTCTGGCACTCCCGGATCGAGATAATAAGTAATAGGTTTCACCACCTGACTCGGCGCAGCCCCTGGGGTTACCTTCTCTAATCGATGCCGCAGTAGAAAGCGCTGACGAATGTCTTCGTCAACACGAGTGCCATAATCGAGGTAATCATCAGACAGGTAACCACTCATAGGGTGATAACTGCGCACCTGATACTGCTCTTCGGGCAAGGCTATAAATGAGTAACGAAGACGCACAGATAGATGCTTAGCATCAGGAGTGACCTGCGCGACATAATTCCCCGCTTTAGCACTATTAAATGTCAGTAGTACGTCTACATCGCTGTTACGCTCAAAGGATTTAACGCCTTCAGGTAAAATCAACGATTTGCCCTTATCTAACTGATAACTGCCCTGCTTAGTCTGCTCTAGCACTTCACTAATACCATGCAGGTCATTAACTACCAACTCATTGATAGCGACCAAATTACGCTTACCCGTAACCACTTTTCCACGCCATAAAACCGATTCAGCAAAGGCCTCATTGACGGCACGCTGTTCTGCGGCATTATCAGTACTTGCACGATAAGCCGTATTGAGCTGTTTAAGAATGAGGTAAGGACCATGACGCTCAAATTGAACCATGCGTGTGCGGCCTAATTGCCCGCGATCTAGGCCTATATCGTTAGAGCCAACACCGTGTGGCAGGCTAGTCAGCAGTATGAATGGCTTATTTAGCTTGTTTGCTTCGAGATAAAGGTCGCCCGATGCTTTTTCATAAAACAGATTAATGAAACCCGTGGCTGCTTGGCTTTTCTTAATAATCGTTGCGGTATTAGTAGCAGCATACGAACTGGTCAATGGCACAGTCGCTAGGGCAATTGCCAGTGCGAGTTTGTAGGGTTTCATGGTCTCTCCTTGAGCCTTATTGGTTGCTATCGTTAATCGCGATAGTCTTAATTATTTATTAGCTTAATAAATAGGCTTGCATGTTCGCAAGCCTATATCAACTATTTGACGTGAAACATTTACCCATCATGACTTTCGGCCACACTCTCCGATCCAATGGCTCAAGGTTTCAAATAACTCATTGAGCACGATAGGTTTAGTAATGTGGGCGTTCATACCTGCCGATAAACTCTTCTCTCTATCACCCGACATCGCATGCGCTGTCATGGCAATAACTGGCAGCTCAGTTGCCGAATAGCGCTTACGCAGCTCCATAGTGGCAGTTAAACCATCCATCACTGGCATCTGAATATCCATCAATACCGCGTCGTAATTAGCAGCGTCAATCATATCTAAAGCTATCTGACCATTCTCAGCGACATCGACCGTATAACCCGCACTTTTAAGTAGCTCCGTAGCTACCTGCTGATTAATAAAGTTATCTTCTACCAACAGTATGTAACCCGTATCCTTATCTGCCGCCTCTTCACTGGCTTCCGGCAATGGGTTTAAACTCGGTTCATCTGAAAATGCCGAAATAATCTCATCAAATAAAGAGGAGGCCTTAAACGGTTTTTGCAGTAGTGCGTATACATTTGAGCCCGCTATATCTTTATGCATTGGCTCTGCAGCATAAGCTGTCATCATGATGATCACTGGGCGTTTTGCTAGCTTGCCTGTAGCCACCATATCGTCGATCTCTTCAATTACCGCAATGCCGTCCATTTCAGGCATCATCCAATCTAGCAGCAACAAGTCGACGGGGTTCTTGCTGAGTTTGTATAATCCTTCAGGGCCGCTAGCAGCAGTATCAACAGTAAAATGGAAGTCGCGCATGACGCTTGAATAAATCTGTAGTGCAGTTGGATTATCGTCTATGACTAGTGTTTTCAAATTCCCTAATGCTGAAGGGATCACTAATTGCTCTACTTCTGCCTCTTCAGCAATTTCAAAGCTAATAGTGAAGCTAAAAGTGCTACCCACCCCCATCTCACTTTCAACCTGCATGGTGCCGCCCATCATCGACACTAAATGCTTACTGATAGACAAGCCTAAACCTGTGCCGCCATATTTACGGGTCGTTGAACCATCAGCTTGAGCAAAGGCATCGAACAGTATCGCTTGCTGCTCTTTACTGATCCCAATACCGGTATCGCGCACCCAGAACTTCAATGTAATGCGGTGATCACGCTCACCAACGTCTTCACAGCCAAGCTCAATTTCACCTGATTGAGTAAACTTAACCGCATTTGAGAGCATGTTGATCAGTACCTGACCAAGACGCAGCGGATCGCCCTCCAGAATTAGCCCTGCTGTGACTGGGGCATATAGTAATAGCTCAACGCCTTTCTCTTGGGCTTTTAGTGCATTAAGGTCTAGGGCATGATCCAGTACTTTATCGAGTGGGAATGCCACTCTTTCGAGTTCTAACTTACCGGCTTCAATTTTTGAGAAGTCGAGAATATCATTAATAATCCGCAGTAATGAATGAGCGGAAAAGCCCGCTTTTTCTAGGTAATCTTTTTGCTGAGCAGTTAACGATGTACGCTGTGCTAACTGCAACATACCAATAATCGCATTCATTGGTGTACGGATCTCGTGGCTCATATTAGCCAAGAATTCACTTTTATAAAGGTTTGCCATTTCAGCGTCTTGTTTCGCTTCAAGCATCGCCACTTCATTACGCTTATGACGGGTAATATCCTTATGGGTACCGACCATACGCTTTGGTTGGTTAGTCGGAGTAAACTCGACCACTCGACCACGAGACAGCAGCCAATGATATTCGCCACTTTTCCCCAGCATCCTAAATTCGGCATCGTATGTGCCTACAGGGTTACTTAAGTACTCGTTGCGATGCTCCTCAACACGAATGCGATCATCGGGATGGATCAGTTCATCGATTGTCGAAACCAGTGCCGGAAACTCATTACTCTTATAACCAAGCATTGAGTAATAGGCTGGGTTACAAATAATTTGCTCGGAATCTAAATACCAATCCCATAAGCCATCCTCTACCGCATCCATCGCCAGATGATAACGCTCCTCCGACAAACGTAACTGCTCTGCCGACTCATATTCGCGGGTAACATCACGCCAAACAGCAATCAAGCCTAACAGTTCATCACGGCGGTTATAAAATGGAATTTTTAGGGTGTCGAGTAATACAGGCTTACCAGCAAAATCGACTTTCTCTTGATAACGAAGCGGCACCTTATTAGCCAGTACTCTCTCATCTTCGGCACGAATACGAACCGCTTGTTCGCTCGGGATCAAGGCATCAGCATACTGACCAACGATCTCATTTTCGGTGTAGCCCAGCATTCGTTCAGCAGATTTATTACAGCCCAAATAGCGACCGTCTTTATCTTTAAATACAATAGCCTCAGGAATTGAGTCGAGTAAAGAGCGTAGCAGTGCATACTCCTCTTCACGTCGCTCAGTGGTATCTTTTAGTCGCTCTGTTCGCTGCGCGACTAGTTTATCCAGTCGCCTGTTTTGCTCCGCAAGATGGCGAGTATATTGCTTGTTCTCTTCAAAAATCCGACTGACTAACTGAAACCAAGGCCCCCAGCCTTGAGTAATCTTCTCTGGCGGTTTAATTGGCTCAGCCGAACACTCTTCTAAATGTGTCAGTAATTGAGTTGCAGGATTAACGAACGAGCGCCTGGTTTGCCAATGCACAATCGTCACTAAAACGGACAGTGCCATTACCACTAATACGAATGTCAGTTCGAGTTTTTCCCAAGAATCTTTAAACAGATCATCGACATCTTGCAGATACAACAAGCGCCATGGCGGATTGGCAAGTGCAACAGAGTGAATATAGTAACCATTACGAATAATCCCTTCATGGGCGTCAAATAACTCAGATTCGGGAATCGAATGTAGCTCAGAGGGGATCTTCTGACTAATGTGGTACACCCGATTAAACTCAGACGTATCGATATCACTGTGGGAGAGAATATTGTTGTCTTGATCCAGCAAAATCACGGTGCCAGGCATTTTAAAATAGAGCCGGATCTGTTTTGCGAGTGAGGAAAGGGTCATATCTAAGTTAATAGAGCCAATAAACTCATCTTCTAAATAGATGGGCACCCCTAGCGTTGTTAATAGGCCTTTTTCCGCAGGGTCAACGTAGGCTGGACTCCAAAAGATACTGCGCTGCGGATTCATGGCAGGCGTTGCTAGCTGGAATTGTTTCTTATTAAGCAGTTCATCACGGAAGCGTTGCTCATTAGACGGCCAAGGATAATAAGACATAATCCGCCGTTTAGAGGTGTAATAAATTGACGATGCATTCGGTGCGGCAAGCGTAGCCACTGGAAATGAAAGAGACAATTCAAATAGCATCTCTAGCTCTTGATAAAATTTATCGCTACGGCCGTTGAGAGAACCTGCACCAGTAATACGTCCCATATTGGTGAAGGGTTCGCCACTTTTAGCGTAACTGGGTTCTAAGGTAAAAAGCTGACCGCTTTCGTTAAATTTCTCATACTGAGGCAAACGCTCTTTACGCACTAATTCGCCCAATCTTAAATGATCAATGGCGACGTTACGCAAACTTTTCACCGCTCTAATACTCGACTCGAGCAGTAGATCGATCTGCAGCACGTGACGCTCTACAAGCTCTTCACGTTGCTCTATCACTTGAGTTTTTTGTCTTTCAAAAAAGAACCAAGCAGTTAATAGAGCCATAATGATTACACCCATATAAGTGTAAAATACGGCTCTACTGTAATTTTTCTGTATCGGTGACTTTAGCTGGGGCGCTTGATCAGTCGGTTTCATTTACAACCCTTGGTAATACTCAATCGAAATGTATCTTGGTTAGCGCCAATGCCTAAGACATATACTCATTTGACTAGAACATAGACTTATCTTGGCATGCTCGCTAATACTATCAGGAAGATAACCTATTGGAATACTCTATATTAGCTTAAAATGTAACGAATTATCGAACAATGGCCTCAATATATCAGAGGCCATTTAATTGCAGCTTTTTAACTGAGCAAGCTCTATAGATTCTCTTCAGCAAACTCGGCTAAACGAGAACGTACCACACCATTTAAGTAAACATTGGCGCTACCATCAAAATCTTTAAAGCGTTCGACAATGTAGGTTAAACCTGAAGTGACTGCTGTCAGGTAATTGGAATCGATTTGCGCCAAGTTACCACTACAGATCAATTTAGTCCCCTCCCCCATACGGGTGATCATGGTTTTGATCTGCGATGCCGTTAAGTTTTGACACTCATCGAGCAATACTACTGAGTTTTGAATCGAGCGACCGCGCATAAAGTTAATTGACTTAAACTGGATGTTGGCCTTATCCATGATGTAATTCATACTGCCGCTGGGGTTTACATCATTTTTATGCAGTACTTCCAAGGTATCAGTAATAGCAGCTAGCCACGGCGCCATCTTCTCCTCTTCAGTACCCGGTAAGAAACCTATCGACTCAGCAATCTCAGGGGTATTACGTGTCACGATAACTTTTTCATATTTACCGCGTTCGACCACCATTTCAAGCGCTGCGGCCATTGCCAGCAAGGTTTTACCACAGCCAGCGGGACCCGTTAGGATCACCAGATCAATCTCGGGATCAAGCAGCGCTTGCAGTGCCATTCCTTGGTAAATGTTCTTAGGTCTAATCCCCCATGCATCGAGATTCATTAACCGCTCTCGACCAAGATCGAGAAACTTAAGCTCGCTATCCGTTTTTTCGATAATACGGCCACAAAAATCACGCCCTTCATCCAACAAATACTGATTGGTGTAAAAAATGTCATCACCCAATTTGTCGATTGGCACTTTATGTACTGTATGACGACCATTACTTTCGGTAGTGACATCGTCGGTGTGCTGCCAAAAGTCGCCATCAAATTTGTGGAAACCTTTGGTTAGGAAGCGAATGTCGTCAATAAGTTGGTCGGTACGATAATCTTCAACACGCTGTATTCCTGCTCCTTTTGCCTTAAGGCGCATATTAATATCTTTGGTAACCAGTACAACAGTTCGAGATTGATTGAGTTCTTGTAGGTGTAGTGCGGTATTGATAATGCGGTTATCGTTATTATCACCGGGCATGCTGCCAATGGTGAATTCGATTTGATGATCGGGGAAAATCGACAATGTGCCATTCGCGTCACTGTGATCTTCACGTCTAGGCAATGGCACACCTTGAACAATTTGCTCCGGTGTTGTTTGCCCACCGAGGATATCTTCTAATGCTCTAATCGCGACCCTTGCATCGCGGCTAACGTCTCGCTTTCTGTCTTTAATCAGATCCAGCTCTTCTAGAACTGTCATTGGTACGACTACGTCATGTTCCTTAAATGAATAAATAGCCAAAGGTTCATGCAGTAATACGTTGGTATCCAGTACAAACAACTTTCTGTCGTCTTGTTCCATGGCGCCTCCAATTGTGCATTAGTTTTGATTACGAGATAAATTAAGCTCCTTAAATTGCCTAGCTATTACATTTCATTAACTTTTATACTGCCACCAATATTGTCTCGCATCAATGCCCTCGCATAATTTTTAATCGTAAGCTTAGGTTTCATCATTAGCGTTAATTTGTGACAAGTTGATGATGCTGTAAAATACTCACATTCAACTGGTGAATTTGTAATCTATCACCAACAGAATTAAGCTAATATTAGTAGGTTCAATTTCAAAATGTGTTGGATTGTTATAACATACGCGCCCCTTGTGATTCACCCAGTATATGAGAGTTTTTAAATGCCGTTTTCCCTTGGTCAACGTTGGATCAGCGATACCGAATCAGAACTAGGTTTGGGTACAGTCGTCGGTATGGAAGGCCGTATGGTCACCGTACTTTTTTCTGCGACTGGCGAGAATAGACTGTTTTCTCGTTCAGAAGCCCCGCTAACACGCGTTATCTTCAACCCGGGCGATAAAGTTGAAAGCCACGATGAATGGTCATTAACTGTTACCGAAGTTGAAGAAAAAGATAACCTTATTATCTACCACGGCATTCATAGTGAAACGGGTGAGCAAGCCAGCCTGCGTGAAACACTGCTGAACCACAATATTCGTTTTAATAAGCCACAAGATCGTCTATTTGCTGGCCAAATTGATCGCATGGACCGTTTTGGTGTGCGCTATCAATGTCAATTGCTGAGAAATAAACTGGCGACCTCCGATCTACTTGGACTACAAGGGCCAAGAGTTGGGTTAATCCCACATCAACAGTGGATTGCTCACGAAGTCGGTCAACGTTTTGCACCGCGAGTATTACTTGCCGATGAAGTCGGTCTTGGTAAAACCATTGAAGCGGGTTTAATTATTCACCAACAGCTGCTAACAGGCCGTGCTGAACGTATTTTGGTCATTGTACCTGACACCCTGCGTCACCAGTGGTTAGTGGAGATGTTACGCCGCTTTAACTTACGCTTTTCAGTATTCGATGAAGATCGCTGCGTTGAAGCTTATGCAGATAACGATAACCCTTTCTACACGGAACAACTGGTTATCTGTTCACTTGAACTACTGCGTAAGAAAAAGCGTTTAGATCAAGCATTGGATGCCGATTGGGATCTAATGGTTGTCGATGAAGCCCACCATTTAGAATGGTCTGAGGATGCCCCAAGCCGCGCATATAAAGTAGTTGAAGCATTAAGTGAAGTGGTTCCTGGCGTACTACTGCTTACTGCAACCCCTGATCAACTAGGCCACCAAAGCCACTTTGCCCGTCTACGCTTGCTCGATCCCGACCGTTTTTATGACTACCCCTCTTTCTTGAAAGAAGAAGAGAGTTATAAAGATGTCGCTACTGCTGCGGATGCTTTAGCTGGTGGAGAAAACCTTTCAACTGACGCTATCGCTAGCCTCACGCAGCTGCTGTCAGAAAAAGATATCAGCGACAGCATCAACCTTATTCAAGACGAAAGCGCCAATGCTGACACACGCAATCAAGCCCGCGAAGAGCTGCTACAAGAGCTACTTGATCGCCATGGTACAGGACGCGTCTTATACCGTAATAGCCGTGCGTCAGTAAAAGGTTTTCCAACCCGTAACTTACATATTCATCCACAGCCAATGCCTGAGCAGTATGTTACCGCATCACGCGTTAGTGCCATGATGAACAAGCACTTAGACACCAATGCCAAAGTACGACAAGTGCTTAGCCCAGAGAAAATCTATCAAGACTTTGACAGTGGCAGTGCCAGTTGGTGGAAGTTTGATCCTCGTGTTGATTGGCTAATTGATTTTCTTAAAACCAATCGCAGCAAAAAAGTGCTTATTATTGCCAGCCAAGCTGAAACAGCCTTGAGCTTAGAGGAAGCACTACGCACACGCGAAGGGATCCAAGCCACGGTATTCCACGAAGGTATGTCGATTATTGAGCGTGACAAAGCCGGCGCTTATTTCGCCCAAGAAACTGGCGGAGCGCAAGCGCTTATTTGTAGTGAAATCGGTTCCGAAGGTCGTAACTTCCAGTTCGCCAGTAATTTAGTACTGTTCGATCTACCGCTTAACCCTGATTTACTCGAGCAGCGCATTGGCCGTCTTGACCGTATTGGTCAGAAAAATGATGTTGAGATCCATCTGCCTTATTTAGCCGGTACTGCGCAAGAGCGATTAATGCAGTGGTATCATCAGGGATTGAATGCCTTTGAATGTACCTGTCCAAGTGGTCATATCCTATTTGGTGAGTTTTCGGGCGAGCTGCTTGAAACCTTAACCACTGACGATGAATCAAGCCTTGAGACGCTACTAGATAACACCAAATCACGTTATCAAGAACTGAAAGTGGCCATGGAGCAAGGGCGCGATAAACTGCTAGAGATCAACTCTCACGGTGGCGAGCGTGCTAACAAGTTAGTTGCAAGCTTGGCAGCCAGAGATGAAGACACTCAGCTTATTGGTTCAGTGATCCGCTTATGGGACATCATCGGCGTTGAACAGGAAGATAGCGGCGAGAATGCTATTGTGCTGCACCCAAGTGAGCACATGATGTTCCCGACCTACCCAGGCCTGCCGGAAGATGGCATTACCGTCACTTTCGACCGAGAGATGGCACTTTCACGTGATGACATCGCGCTTATTACCCAAGAGCACCCTATCGTACAGACGGGATTGGATTTAATCACCTCTTCAGAAACTGGCACCACCAGTGTTGCCGTGTTAAAGAATAAAGCACTACCAGCCGGCACCGTGTTCTTAGAGCTAATCTATATGGCCGATGCGTCAGCGCCAAAGTCGAGCCAACTCTATCGCTACCTGCCACCAACACCTATTCGTATCTTGTTAGATAAGAGTGGTAATAATTTATCTGATAATGTCACTTACGAGAGTTTCGACAGACAGTTAAGTGCGGTTAATCGTCATATTGCCAGCAAATTAGTGACCGCCTCACAGGCAATTTTGCACCCGCTATTTGCTAAAGGAGAGAGCTTCGCTGCCAGCGAACTCAAATTACTGACAGAGAGCGCACGTGAAAAGATGACCCAGCAACTAACTGGTGAGCTTGAGCGACTAAAAGCGCTTAAAGCGGTTAACCCGAACATTCGTGATGAAGAGTTAACCCACTTAAGCGAACAGATGAGTGAGCTAAACCGTTATCTTGATAGTAGCCAACTGCAACTTGATGCTATTCGTTTGGTATTAGTCAGCCACGCCTAATACAGCACGCTAAGCCCAAAGCCTCGCTTTTTAGCGAGGCTTTTTTGTTTTTGGCTCCATATACTATATACCAATCAGCATAAGACGTTGATCTACTCAGAGTGTTCTTGGCGAACTAACTCAACGCCGATAAAGGACACAATGGTTGTTCCCTTATGAGCTTATTCAACACAGAAGTAGCAAGCCAAAAACACTCCTTACCAGGCGAGTTTTAGCGGCTCTGATGCTGCGTTAATGAACTTGAACGTAGAATAACTATGACCTTCATTCATTACGAACCACTTGACCTAGTATGTTCCTGACATGCTTAAGGCATTCCCTCCATCCCTGGAGGTCAGATATAGGAGATACGAGACCAAGGATGGTCGAAGGTAGAATAATGCAGGAGCAATTATCGAGAGTAACGCAGGAGCAGTTACCGAGGAGCATTTAATCACCTTACCTCAAAGCCGCTAAACTCTCGCTGAGCGATAAAATCTTTATACTGATTGGTATTAAGCAGCCGTTTCCAATACGATATACTCGATGAATTAACGTTACCATTCTCTGCAGCATTTAAGGTTGTACTCGCGTATGTATCAACGAACTTTAAGCCCTCTCAAACTATTACTTACGCTTATCTTTTCCCTATCAGTGGCCTTTGTTGTGGCACCCAGCATGGCGCAGGATTTTTCTTACCTACCAGAGACTGAAGTCAATTACCTACAGGTGGATGACCAACAATACCCAGCACTGTTAAGATCGTGGCAAGGTAAGAAAAAGTTAGGACTGGCGATTATTGTTCCACAGCTCGGACAAGGTGCCGATGCGGCAGGTTTTACTGCATATATACGACGTGAACTTAATCGAGCTGGCTGGGCAACACTTGCCATTACGCCGCCTCTTAAACCAGGAATGCCTAATTACGCCACTCAAGCCAAAGATGTCTCTATTGCTGGTGAGCAACAACTTAGCGAACAAAGCACCCAAGCTATGCCAGTGTTCAGTGATGAGCAGATCAGTCTCAACCTTGAGCAACAGCAAAGCTTCTTAATTAGCAGCATGGCCCAGTTAGATAGCTTAGGTAAACAATATCAAGGCAAGCGGATCTTAATCAGCTCAGGTGATAGCGCGGCCATTATCACTGAATTACTAAAAGACAATCAGCTACCAATGCCAGATATGCTCGCGGTAATCAACCCTTATAGTGACATCCCAAGCCGTAATCAAGCATTACCCAAAAACCTTGCAGAGCTAACAATACCAATACTCGACATTCAATCTCGAGACGGCACTGCGGCATCTCTTGCTACACAGCAAATGCGTTTAGAATTGTTACCGCAAAACCAACCTTACAAATATCATCAATACAGAATGTCTCTGGATCTACTACACAAAGAAGGTTGGAGTAACGGCATTAAATTAATTGAAGGCTTTGCACTGCGGATAAATAAAGCCTACCCGAACGGATAGGCTTACTATTTTTAGTCTTTACTTAACTTCAATGCGCCGGCAATGAGTACCACGGTGATCCCCATATAAAGTAAATCTAACGTTGTCATTGGCTTAATTTCACTAAAAAATGAAAACACTTTGATGATAAGCATCATCAGTATCACTTTACCTAATTTACTTTTAAGCGAATCGATACTGCTGATAATCAGAATCTTACCACCCGCTTCACTTTTACTCGCCTCATCTAAGTTGCTAATGAATAACTCATAGAGGCCAAACGCAAAAATAAGTAACACAGCACCAAGTAAAAAGGTATCTAAGATCTCGACCACAACCATAACCAGATCATTACGAATCGCATGGCTACCACTAAACACATAACCCCAGATAAGGTGCAGCATGTGAATAACGTCTTTTAACCCCATTGCAAATACAACAAAAGCTGCAATGATGCAGGATAAAACACCAAACATTACCGAAAGTCGGCTACTCCATAGAAAACGTTCAAAAAGTTCACGCACAATCATTTAATCCAACGAGTTTAAGTAAGATGCAAAAGTGTAAAATATGCCTCCCACTTCCACACAAACTTCATGGTCATTTGTGACGTTCATCACAAATTAAGCAATAGATCAGAATTACCAGCCTGATTGCCTATTTCTATACTCCTTTAGAGAGTCCTTAGACTGTCTAATTGCAGCAATAATTCGGTTTTTACCCGCAAGTAACCTCACTTGGTAACACGACTCTCTGCGCAATAATTGCCTAATAGGCGCACTCCAGCTTTTTTGAATGCTCTGCTTTATTGCCGCATTGGCATCAGGGGATGTTTGCATCAATCGTTGAGCTAATATTATTGCTGCAGCCATAGGCTCATCTTCAATGGCCGTGAGCAAATTGTAGGATAATGCCTGTTCAGCAGTCAGTATTTCAGCAGTCATGGTTAACTTAAGCGCCTGATCTTTTGGCATTAGTTCTCTAAGCCCGACAAAACCAGCCATATCAGGTACTAATCCCCATCGCGCTTCCATTATCGATAATTTACAGTTAGGGGAAGCGATTCTAAAGTCTGTTCCTAACGCAATTTGCATTCCGCCACCGTAACAAACCCCTTCCAAAACGGCGATAACTGGCACGGGTAATCGACGCCAACCTATTGAGACTCGTTGCGCCAAATTGGCATTACCAGGTAACCATTTAAATAGTAGCTTTACCGCATCAAAAGGTGAGCGACTTACACTCTTTACATCGAGGCCAGAGCAAAAACTATCTCCCTCACCAAATAGGATCACAGCTCTTAGTGATTTGTCCTTTCTGAGTTGAACTATGCAAGCATCAATCTGCTTAAAAAGCTCATAATTCAAAGCATTATACTTTTCAGGGCGATTCAGGGATACGTACGCAATACTATCTTCTTTTCGTATCGAGACTAATTTATTGCTCATTTTCAAATCCTTTTACATGATACTGGTCAGTCCAGATAGTAAGTTAACATGTTTGGCATAAATCGTTAATACCTATAACATGTCATTGTTTTTTGACCATCGTCAATAAACTGTCATACAGTGCTACTTTCTATCAATGCTTGAATAGGTGATAATTATCAATGAGATATTGACTTATCTCCTTCATTAATGACATAGATGTGACAGCATTAGGAAACTAATTCAATTGCAAAATTGATGTAATAGTAGCAAAATATAAACACAAGAAATAAAATAAAAACCATTTATATTCATATAGATAGGCCAAACAAAACTTACAGTTGATGTCTAAAAATAATAACAATAGTTAACTTGAGCACGAACATTAGGATATAAGAATAATAATGCCCTTTCCCGTACTAATATGTGACGACTCTGCGCTTGCGAGAAAGCAGATGGCACGGACACTTCCAAAAGAGTGGGACGTAGAACTCACTTATGCCGCCAATGGTGCGGAAGGGATTGATGCGATCCGTGAAGGTAAAGGCGAGATTGTTTTCTTAGACTTAAATATGCCTGTTATGGATGGTTATGAAGTTCTCGAAGCGATTCAAAGAGAAGATCTTCCCGCATTAGTCATCGTTGTTTCTGGCGATATCCAAATAAAAGCACATGAGCGCGTCAAAGTACTCGGTGCACTCGATTTTATTCAAAAACCTGTCAGTGTCGATGCCATAAGCCATATCTTGCAAGAGTACGGTATTTTAGAACTCGCGATTGGTACCGGCCAAACTGAAAACCCTATGGTTGAGGTTGACCTACGTGACGCTTGCCAGGAAGTTGCTAACGTCGCGATGGGGCGAGCAGCAGACTTATTATCAAAGCTACTCGATGTGTTCGTGTTACTGCCTATCCCTAACGTTAATGTGCTTGAAGTCAGTGAGCTGACAATGACACTAAAAGCAACAGAGGAAAATGGTACCGTCTCCGCACTCTGCCAAGGGTTTATTGGTGCCGGTATTGCAGGTGAAGCTTTACTGCTATTTCATGACTCCTCTTTCCAGGATATGGCCAAGCTAATGAAGCTTGAAAACCCAGAAGATGAAACCACTGAATTAGAAGTCATGATGGATACCGGCAACGTACTTATTGGTGCCTTTCTGAACGGGATATCAGAACAACTGCATATGAAATTCAGCCAAAGCCACCCCGTGGTATTAGGCCGACATTGTACCGCCAATGAACTCATCCATGAGAACTCTGATAAATGGCAACGCACCTTAGCAATGGAAATTAACTATCAAATTGAAAATCATGATATTCAATGTGATTTACTGCTGCTATTTACTGAAGACTCTTTGCCAACGCTTAATTATAAGCTCGGCTATTTGCTAGATTAAGATGGATCATAAGATGGCAGACGATCAAGGCGCGATGAACGAGCTCCACTGGCTGATTGATATGGTGCAAACCATTGAAGTTGGGTTAGTGGTACTCGATAAAGATTACAACATCCAGCTGTGGAATGGTTTCATGGAAAACCACAGCGGCGTCTCACCCAATTCGATTAAAGGTAAAAATCTGTTTGAGCAGTTTGAGTATCTACCTGCAAAGTGGCTCAAACATAAAATGGAGTCGGTTTTTCAGCTTAAAAACCGTGCCTTTATCAGCTGGGAACAGCGTCCGTTTGTGTTTCAATTCAAAAACTACCGACCGATTACTGGCCGTGCTGACTTCATGTACCAGAATGTTACTCTTCTGCCGCTGTCGTCACTGACGGGTGAAGTGACTCACTTAAGCATGATTGTCTACGACGTTACTGATGTCGCTATCAACAAGTTACAGCTAAAAGCTGTTAATGAAAGCCTTGAAGTATTAAGTCAGATCGATGGCTTAACACAGCTATATAACCGCCGTCACTGGCAACTTTGCATGCAAAAAGAGTTTGACCGCAATAGCCGCTATGGCGACGAAACAACACTGGTAATGCTCGACATCGATAATTTTAAGGTGATTAATGACACCTACGGCCATCAAGCTGGCGATAAGGTCATACAGAACGTCTCACACCTAATTAATAAGTCACTTAGAGAGACAGACTGCGCTGGTCGTTATGGTGGCGAAGAGTTCGGTGTTGTACTTGCCAATACACCAGCTGCCAATGCACTGTTTTTTGCAGAGCGATTGCGGAAAAAAGTCCAACAATCAGAAACCGTGTTTGAAGATCAGGTTATTAAGGTCACGATTAGCATCGGCATATGTGATATCCAACCTGAAATCCTTAGCAGTGAAACATGGCTCTCTTTAGCCGATCAAGCCTTGTATCGAGCCAAAGAATCGGGCAGAAACTCCTGTGCGATCCACCAACATAAAAACAGTTAGCGACTTACTTGATTGGTACTAGATAGCAAAATGCCCATCATTGATGGGCATTTTTAATTCGAACCTGGTTAGCAGTAAAACTTAATCCAGTTCGTCTTCCTCTTCATCACGGACTTCGCCATCTTCATCAATGAAGTATGTACCCCAACCGTCATAATCAACTTTTTGCTTATTCGCTAGCAACAGTAACTTTTCGCAAGCTGTATCGAGCAGTTCTACATCTAGCTTATGAGAAGCAACAGCATCAAAACAGATAATAACCGAGCCATCTTCAAGCTCCATCTCTTCTGCATCATTGACTTCAAAACCCAATTTGAAGGCGTCTACAGCGGCTTTTTCTAAGCGATCAAAATTGGTCGATGAGAAGTGATGCTCAATGGTGTAATCTGCATCTGGTAGTGAACCATCAGCAAGGATCGCTTCGACGATTTCACGGTTCTCAGCTTTCTGTTCGTTTAACAGGCGTTCTATAGACATCAGTAGCTCCTCAAAAATTTCGCGAAGATTATACCGCTTTAGCCATTAATGCAGAAGCTTCTTGATTCAACTGTGATAACTTTTCTGACATCATGCTATGAATACGCTTAGAAAGCTCTTTCACTTGTGTCTTATCAAAACCTTTAGTTTCGATAGGCTCCATCATCTCAATAATAACCACACCATTGTTCCAACGGTTTAGTTTTATATGCCCTTGGTTAGATGCCAATACGGGCACCATAGGAACACCTGCAGCAATTGCGGTATAAAAGGCACCAGCTTTAAAAGGCAGTAAACCTTTACCACGAGAGCGAGTCCCTTCAGGGAAAATCCACACCGATAAGCACTTATCTTTAATCTTCCTGGCTGTTTCAGCCATGGTATCAAACGCTTTACTGCGATTTTTACGATCAATCAAAATGTTACCCGATAACCAGTAAATCTGACCAAACAGTGGCATCCAAGCAAGGCTTTTCTTACCTAAACTTACCGTACCTTTAGGAACCACTGCGGTATGGGTAAACATATCGAAGTTATTTTGGTGATTCGCAAGGAAAACACAAGGCTCTTCACTTTCGCCTTTAGAATTGCGAACAATGACCTTAATACCAAGAACTGGAGCTGCCCAAGAGAAGATCTTGGCAAACATATGCACATTATCACGGTGACGTGGTCGTAAAATGCAAGCTAAGCCACCGATAATAAAGGCTAAAATTAGCATGACAGATAAAATCAAACACCTAAGGATTAACAGCACTACAATCTCCCGCGATTTAATTGGCGCCAGTATAGCAGTAAGCTCTGGCGACTCAATGTTTAGTTTACACCTGTAGCCTGAACTCAAGCTATACAGTAGCGTGATTTAGCTACTTTAGCGCATGCAACTTAAGCTAACTTTAATCTAGCGCACACATTAAACACCGGGAATTCTAGCCTATATCCCACTCCGGCAAGGTCAGACCTCAGTTGCGATAACTTTCGACTTCCCCGTAAAATGCAGAACAAGTCTAAAGGCAATTGCACTTACCGCTAAAGTTGCAACGATTGCAGCGCCACTAGGTAAATCAAATGTTGCTGATAAAACTAAACCAGCAATATAACCAAATAGACCCACTAAGTATGCCCAACCAACTTTAAATCGTCCGGTATAATGATTAACGGCAAGAGCCGGTAGAATCAAAGAGCTAAAGACCAAGTATACGCCAACCAGCTCGACAGAAAGGGTTATTACAATGGCAAAAATTAGGTAGAAGCCACGGCCAGAAAGAATTTGTGGTTTAACTAGTAATAACACCAATATGGCTGCATATAGTATTGCTGGCAGCATTAATTGACTCCAGCTAACCCAAAGGATCTGCCCAGACATTAACTGCTTAAGCATCTCTGCCCCATGTGGGTCATTCGATAACAGCAACATAGCAGCAACTGCAGCTAGTACGTAGAAGCAACCAATAATAGCTTCTAGTTCATCCGCCATTCTCTTAGACAGCCAAGCAATAAAAGCAGCGCCGGCAATTGCGAACAGTGCAGGCATCCAGATATGAGAGAAAGGAAGCGCTTCAATATCGTGGTTCATATGACCCACAATAGCGCCTAAGGCAGCCACTTGGGCAATGGCAAGATCGATAAATATGATGCCACGCTTTAACACTTGCTGCCCAAGTACTACATGGGTAGACAATACGAGCATTCCGGCGACAAATGCGGGTAGCAAAATCGATAATAGATCCAGATCAAACATAAGCATTAACTCTGGTTAAGTATTCAAAACTGCAAAAGGGCACTGACTATAAAAGCATAGTCTGTGCCCTTCTGCACCCAGCTCATTTCAGACTACTGAGCGGCCAACAACAGATCGATTGCACTATCGTACAAGCTAAACAGGTCAACGCTGTCATCGTTACCACCTACAGACATAGGCAATACGATAACGGGCAGATCTGCGCGTTCGCCTAGCCAGTCAGCACCGCGTTCACTTTGATATGAAGCGATGATAATAGCTAAAATGTCGCCCTGCTTAGCACGATTTAACAAACCTGCTAGATGAGAACTACTTGGCGGAATACCTGGTTTTGGCTCAAGGTCGGCAACTTGCTCCAAGCCTAGCCAGTTATACAGGTATTTAAAACTTGAATGGTAAGCAATCACCTTTTTGCCCTGTAATGGCTTAGCTTTCTCTTCCCAGCGAGGAATAGCTTGATTCCAACGTTCGCTAAAACGAGTCAAGTTAGCTTTGTACTCAGCAGCAGAATCCGGATTAATTTGAGCGAGCTTCTGCGTTAATGCTTCTGCAACCCCCAACAAACGCCTTGGATCGAAATGCAGATGTGGGTTACCTTTAGCATGGACATCTCCCATTGAACGGTCGACTGAACTCATTTGATCGAGTGTATCAATCTGTTCTGCAGCAAAGAACAACCCTTGATCAGTAGAACGCACTTTCGCATTGGCAGATTTCATCTGCAGCATAGGTAGCCAACCAATTTCAAGATCCGCACCGGCGCATACCGCTAAATCTGCTTGACGCATTTTAGCGATCAGACTTGGTCTAGCTTGTACCTGATGAGGATCTTGCATTGCCGTTGTGGCAGAGTAGATCCGCGCATCAGGAGCAAGCTCTTTTGCTAATGCAGCATACTCAGGCTCGCAGGCAAAAATATTAAGTCCTGCGACGGCACTGTTTGCCGTTCCCAAAGCCAAGGTTAATGTGAGGGCTTTTAGTCCTCTGGTTAAAAACTGCTTAGAATTGATGCGCACCGTGAGCCCCCAGAGTCATAACATATTGAAGAGTTATAACGTTATCGTCTTCTATACCCTCAAAGTTAGTACCTTGCTGGTTAGTGTATTGCAAACGTACTGTAGAGAAATGACTGTGGTGCCATGCTAAGCTAACCTCAGTTTCTTTCAGCTTTTGTGGGTCAAAATGGTCATCATGCATTAATTGAGTATCTACCTGACCATAACGTACACCTGCAGACCATTTAGGTGAGAACTGGTACACACCACTTAGGTACCAACCATCTTGATAATCTTTACCTTCGTCTCCATGAGCATCGTGATCTTCATGATCCTCGTGGTGCTCCTCAAGCGGTTTAAAATCTGTGACTCTAAAGTACTCGCCGCTCAATGTGAGATGTTGGTACTTGTAGTTACCATTCGGCGCCCACTTATAAACAAAGTCAGCCACATAAGTGTTCTCACCGGTGTACTGCGCACTATGACTATGCTCGTGGTCATGCTCTTCTTGTACTTCAGGGTGATCTTCATGCTCTTCCGCTGTCATGCGGCCATTTTCATTGCGTAAGTAACTCAGACCAGCCTGCCATGACCCATTGAGGCCTATATCACCACCTATCTTAGTAAATGCAGTATAGACACCAATAGTTTTGTAATCACGTTCGCCATGCTCATCTGCCGCTTGCATGCTGTCGCCCTTAAATGCTTCAGCTCCCATAGTCCAGTAAAGATCTGTCGGCGCCACATAGCTCACTCGTAGACCATCATCAAAATAATGGCTACCAAGGAACGCGCGGTAGGCGGCAGGACGGTCTGAGAACGCATCAGTGTGTACATGTTGGTTATTCAGGTAACCAATATCTGATAAGAAACGACCCGCTCTCATTGATAGACCATATGGCATAGCTAAAGTTTGAATAAATGCTTCTTCAAGTCCGAGCTCAGTTTCACCGTCATGCATCTCAACCACTGCGGTCAGTTTGCCGTAGAACATATCATCGATATTGGCACTCATTGCCAACTCTGTGTGACCTAAACCAAACCCTTCAACACGCTCGCTCATTGGACGCTCGGTACTTTGATAGTAACCATCAAGTACTGCGCTAATTGCAGGGTTAGTCAAGCTTGAATCTTCCGCATAAGCGTTAATTGAAATAAGTGCACATGCAGCGGCAACACCAGTAAGGCGCATAGTAGAAATAGTCATTTTGTCTCCGAAATACAGCTAAGCGAAGCCTTCCCTTTGGGAATGCTTAATTAAATTTTTAGTTATTTTTTATTGTGAGTAACTAGACTGTAAAAGGGGGAGCGCGGCTATTGAAGAAATTCACATGACGTGAATTAAAAATGGGCAGGAGGTACTCTCGACTCTCAACAAACTGACGTTCTACCGCTATATGAATTTCAAAGCTAGGCAGCAGTTTATTGACGTGGTGTTGGTGATAACACAGAGTACAATGGTTTTGAGCGCCATCATCCAAATGACTCAGATCATGAGCGGACGCTGCAAATGACAGGCACAAGAATACGGCAATAAGCCCTATTGCGAGTTTCTGCTTTACGCTACTCATTCGAATCAAAGTGTTAACCTTGTTTGTTAAAAAACCCGCCAATTTTATTAACTTCGTGGTTTAAGTCAAGCGTTGTGAGGTAGAAAACGTTACAAACTGTTTGTGATATATATCACTTAAACTTGAATGACAATTAATACTGTCTTAAGCTCATACAGCTAATATAACTGCAGTAAAATGCATTCATAGTGATATGAAACAAGAGTTTATTTATTAATAAGGCGCAAATATCATGCTTGAACTTCTTCGCTCGAACTTAAAATTTCTTATTTTGACATCGCTATTTTTTATTGTGGTACTTGGCGGTATTTACTATGTTGAAGCAGCGCTAGAAGCGCAAGTGCAAGTTATCGACTAATACGTCGCTATTACCGAGTTAGCACTTTAACACTCACAGTGCTAACTCTATTGCATGAGCCACATAGCCATTAACGGTATTTCTGCCGCTCTGCGCTGTTATCAACTTGCTCTGGCGCTTCGGTGACCTTCATATGATCCATCATATGGCTGACCAGAAGTAACATCACTGCAAATATCGCAACAGGTATACAGATATTGCGAATACTCTCATCGAAATATCCCCATACTATTGCCATAAAGCCAATATAGAACCCGGCCATTTTTACTCGCGCCATTGGCGCACTCTTTCCTAACCATGCATCGCAAAGTGGACACTGGATCTCCCCACTCAAGCCTTTACCTCTTTGGTTGACTATTTTGTCGATTGCGAAAGACTTAGAACAATGGGCACATATCAAAGCTGTTTCTCTCTATCATTAGTTAAATTAGTGACATGGATAACGACGCTAATTAAGAATCAGTGTGGGCTATAAATCGGCGGATAATTCTAACAGATTAGCCACTCACTCAGGGCTTTATTTTGCTTATTATTACTAGCAATTCAACCACGCGAATCGATAACAGTAATTAAGTCGCTACCATTAACAAAAGTCTATTGGCCTTAAATTCATTAACACGCCTGAATTGATTACCTATTTAATATAATTGGTATAATATTGTTACTTTAGGGAACAAATGGATGTTTACAGATGCAAAGACTGCTGACGCAACTGATCTTTATCAGCTTATGCTTTTTCTCCGCCATCATATCTGCAAATGATGAGCCGCTCATAACTGAGCTAAACAAAATTCAAAACGCTATTAATAGCGATGCTAAGGTGCTCACAGAGACTAAAGGCGAGATAAAATCTTTTCTTGAATATCGCATTAGCCGTAATGCCACTTTACTCCAGGAAAAACTCAAAGAGCAGATTCAAGCAACGCCACCTAATTTGGAGCTACTCAAACCCTATATTGTTAAGCAGCTTGCGTTTACTAACTTAGTTGAAGACTACTTTAACGAGCAAAAGAAAACGTTAATGAGCCAGGTTGGCGCTGACAATGATCGTAAGATAATGTTGCAACTGATCCACATACAGCGAGAACAAGACAAGCTATATGTCGCAGAAAAGCAGTTAATCGACTGGGCTACCCTGGCCGGTGTCGATGTAGCTGAAAAGAACCAGCAGTTCATTGCCGCACTCGTTAACAGAGCCGACGATTTAGATAGCTTTGTCCATTACAACCAGTCTCGGCTCACTCAAGCCGTTGCAGATGTAGCGGTAGCAGGCAAAGACGTCAGTAGTGACCAAACGATAATAGTGGTTGAGCTTAAAGAGCGCCTAGATCAAAGCTCTTCCAGTTTATCGATTGCGATAGGGCTACTTGATCAATTGGGTCAAGACACCGCCATGTATAAACAAACCCTATTTAGTATCTCTGGCGATATTACTCAAGATGTCCTTAACTTCGATGTTGCCAGTAGCCTTCTTAGTGAATGGATGTCAATTGCCAAAACCCAAGCTTTAGAAAATGGTGCGAGTATTATTTTCAAGCTCATCATTTTTAGCTTAATTCTATTTCTATCAAGTTTGGTCGGCAAAATTGTTAAGCGTGTAGTTCAAAAAACTGTCAGCAACTCTAAACTTAAATTTAGTTACCTACTGCAAGACTTTTTTGTTTCTATGGTGGGCAAAGCAGTTTTTGCATTAGGCTTATTGATCGGTCTGTCGCAGCTTGGATTTGAATTAGCACCGCTATTGGCAGGTTTTGGTATTGCTGGTGTGATTATAGGTTTCGCGTTGCAAGATACCTTATCTAACTTCGCGTCTGGCATGATGATCCTGATTTACCGTCCTTTTGATGTCGACGATCTGATTAGTGCAGGCGGTGTTACAGGGCGAGTCAGCCATATGAGCTTGGTATCCACCACGATTAAAACCTTAGATAACCAACGACTCATCGTTCCAAATAACAAAATCTGGGGCGACACCATTAACAACATCACTGTTGAGCATCAGCGCCGCGTCGATTTAACTTTTGGTATTGGTTATGGCGATAATATCGAACATGCCGAAAAAGTTTTAACCGAAATAATAATGGCTCACCCCAAGGTGCTTAAAGATCCTGCGCCTATGGTTAAACTGCATGTATTAGGCGAGTCATCTGTCGACTTTATTGTCCGTCCTTGGGTTAGACCTATCGATTACTGGGATGTCTACTGGGACATTACCCGTGAAGTGAAAATGCGCTTTGACGCTGAAGGGATTAGTATTCCGTTCCCACAACGCGATGTGCATATTTACCAAACCACCTAAGGTTTATAGTTAAAAAAAAGCCCCACCAGCATGTGCTGATGGGGCTTTTTTATCCCTGATTGATTTTAGGCTAAACCCATAATCTCATCGTCAGCATCGATATCAATATTCAAGTAGCCCGGTTTAACCCCAAGTCCAGGCATTGTCATCACTTTACCCACTAGCGCTGTGATAAAACCTGCCCCCGCATTGAGTCTAAATTCGTTAATCGGCATTTCAAAGCCATGGGGCACTCCTTTCACACTCGCATCATGACTAATCGACATGGGAGTTTTAGCAATACACAATGGCAATTCACTGTAACCATTCAGCTGTAACCAAGTGAGCTGCTGCTTTGCCTTTTCTGACAGTGAAACACTAGCAGCACCATAACCAACCTCAGCTAAAGTCATCAATTTAGACTGTAACGTGTCAGTTGTTTTGTATAAACAGTTAAACTCTGACTCACACTTCGTTGCAGCATGCACCACTTTGGCCAGCTCAGTAGCCCCCTCAGCGCCATTAGCAAAGGCATCACTTATCGCACAGCCAAACGCGTTGGTCGTTGCCACCTGTGCCTTTAGCCAATCGAGCTCTTCAGCGGTGTCGGTTGGAAAGCGGTTAATCGCCACCACAACAGGTGCGCCGTACTGATGCACATTATTAATATGCCATTGTAGATTGGCAAAACCAGCCGCTAAACGAGCCATATCCGGTTTATCAACTTCGATATCGGACTCAATGCCACTATTAGCTTTCAGTGCTCTTAGTGTGACAACGACAACGGCCGCCGATGGTTTATAGCCTGATTCTCTTACTTTAATATTACTGAATTTCTCAAAGCCCATATCTGAACCAAATCCAGCTTCGGTGACCACTACATCGGCCAATTTAGCTGCAATGTTATCAGCAATAATTGACGAGTTACCGTGGGCGATATTGGCAAAGGGGCCCGCATGGATAAAGCAAGGATCCCCCGATAACGTTTGCATTAATGTAGGCTCGATTGCATCGCGCATAATGACCGTCATCGCCCCTGCAACACCGATATCTTCAGCTGTGATCGGGTTAGCATGAGTATCGAGAGCCAATACCAAACGGCCAATTCTTTGCCTAAGATCTTTCAAATCTTTGCTCAGCGCCAGAATGGCCATTAACTCAGATGCGGCGGTAATATCAAAGCCAGACCTATGCACAGGGCCGTTTACCGCACCATAACCGACCTCTATCTGCCTCAGGCTACGCTCGTTATGATCGACGGCTCTGCGCCATAGGATATTGTCAGGGTCAATGTTCACCGCCTTAAGGCCCGACTCTTTGGTAAACTCTGCCGCTCCTAATCTTGTTTCATGAAATAACCGAGCGTCTAATGCCGCAGCAGCGAGGTTATGTGCACTACTCACCGCATGGATATCACCGGTTAAATGTAAGTTCAGCTCCTCCATAGGGACGACTTGAGCATAACCACCACCAGCTGCGCCGCCCTTAATCCCAAATACAGGCCCCATACTCGGTTGGCGAATACAGCCACAGGTTTTAACCCCAATGGCATTCATTGCCTGAGTTAAACCTATAGTTGTCACCGTTTTACCTTCGCCATGAGGCGTTGGTGTCACAGCTGTCACAATCACCAACTTAGCATCGGCTTTAGCAGCTAAGCGCTTAGCAACAGATAACGAGACCTTAGCCTTATTCTTGCCATGTAAAGAGATTTCAGAATCGTTGATTCCGAGTTGACAGGCAATCTCAGTGATGGGCTTGCAAACATGAGCGCGTGAGATGTTAATATCTGAAAGCATCAGTATGTATCCACTTTTTTATTTGTTGTAGGGTAGAGTAACGAATGCAATATAGTGGATCTGAAACCGCGGTAAAATAGTGAAACAATGCTATTTTAGCTTTTCATAATCTACATCAATAAAATAGACAGGAATAGGTCATGCAAAGTAGTGAATTTCAGCTATCTCAGTTTATTGCGGGATTTTGGCGACTCGCCGACTGGCAGCTATCAGCTCAAGCACGTTTAGCTATTGTTGAGCGCTATATCGAGCTCGGTGTTTACAGTATGGACCATGCTGATATCTACGGCGGCTACCAATGTGAAACGCTATTTGGCGAAGCCTTAGCATTACAACCTAGCCTAAGAGATAATATCCAACTCATTAGCAAATGCGGCATAAAGCTGGTTACAGATAACACTCCCGATAACTATCTCAACCATTACGACACTCGTCGCCAACATATCATTCAAAGTGCAGAGACATCACTGCAAAATCTGCAAACCGATCACTTAGATCTACTGCTGATCCATCGTCCTGACCCACTGATGAATGCTGATGAGGTGGCTGCAGCCTTCGAATACCTTTACCAACAAGGTATGGTCCGTCATTTTGGTGTGTCTAATTTTAGCCCTCAACAGTTCGATCTGTTGCAATCACGCATGACGCAAAAGCTAGTGTGCAACCAAGTTGAAATATCACCAACAAACATGACCACTTTGCACGACGGTACTTTAGATCACTGCCAACAGCATAATTTAGCGCCTATGGCTTGGTCTTGTTTGGGCGGGGGCAATATATTTGAGGCTAACGATCCACAATCTTTACGATTACGTGCAGTTCTAGAAACCATTGCAGACGAAGTTGATGCAGAGAACATCAGCCAAGTGATTTATGCTTGGGTGCTTGCCCTCCCGAGTAAGCCTCATCCAATCATTGGCAGTGGTAATATGAGTCGAATTGAGTCAGCAGTGAGATCTGAACGGATGACACTAACACGACAGCAGTGGTTTAGTATTTGGCAAGCGTCTACAGGCCACGGAGTGCCATAGTATCGGCAGATTTCAGATACAAAAAAGGCGCGATAACGCGCCTTTTTTGTTTTAATTATCACTTATAAGAAGCTAATTTCACCCGTTAGGTGTGGACGGCGACCTTTTTGATCTCTTAATTCAAAAACTAAACTATCTTGCTGCTTCTCTGCCGAGAAACTAACATTGCCTGGCATAAATAGCGGCAACTTAAAAGCAACGTCAATCTTACACGGCTTATTGACGATTTCTGGCATAACTTGTGCGATACAGCGGCCTTTAGACCACATACCATGAGCCAATACCCGATCGAATCCAAATCGTTTAGACAACACAGGGTGCAAATGAATAAGATTATAGTCACCCGATGCTTTAGCGTAACGGCGGCCTAAATCTTCACTTAGACTCCAAGCTTGTGGCGCATCCCAGTTCATATCACTGGCTTTGGGTGGACGTACGCGTTTAGTTTTACCTTCAATCCGGTAAAGGTAAGTCGACAGTGACTCCCAGACGAGTTCGCCAGCAACAAACGCTTTTGAAACCAGCTCAAACTCCAGACCAGAGTCTGTCATCTGACTCGTGGTTAACGAACACTCGAAATCATAATTTTCAGTGACGCTAGATGGACGGTGTAGAGTAATACTGTTCTTGAGGTGGATCATTCCTAATAGCGGAAAAGTGATCGCTTCGTGAGTAAAAATCATTGCATGTAATCTAAATGCCATCACATACAAATAGGTAGGCGGCAAGGTTTGACCATCAAATTCAAAACCACATACTTTGGCATACTGCTCGACCTTATCTGCAGCTAAAGCCACATTGGGGCTGCTAACTTTAATCATAGGTAGCGGCTGCTCATCCCAACCAGGTTTACGCCCGAAAAATATCTTTCGATAAAGCGAAAACAGAGACGGCATAGCCTTTAAATCAATACAGTATTCTTTACTCAAACTAATCAAACCTTACATTAGAACGCAGACAAAAATAAAACGAGCCGCGGATTATACCCTAAAATTGCCAAAGCCGATAATCGGCATTAGAGGCATCTTATTTACAACGGTTTTGCCAACAGTTTTGACTAGTGACCCCCAAAGGTGCCAAATAGGCTTGTACACTCTTTTCGCCAACTAAATGTCCAGCCCCAACAACCACAAAAAGTGGTTGTTTGGTCGTTGATGAGGCCATCAACTCGACTAATTTCTTAGCCATGCCTTTGTTGCGATCCCACAACATACGCTCAACCATTTCAGTATTACCATCGCGGATCATCTCTCCTTCCATCAAGTCGGCGAGTTCAGTTTCATCACCACTTCTCCATGCCGAAATCAGTGCCAACATGTCAGAATCAGGCGCTTCTATGGCTTCACGCACCATCTCCCATTGGGTCTCAGGACTAAAAGAGGACAACAGTCCAAACTGAAACTCAGTGCTTTCTAACTCATACACTGGACGATGACCCGCTTGCTCCACCAATACAGAATCAACACCATAAACAGCGCTATACCCTAAAGCAGTGTATCGTCCGATACTTAACTGCATCGATTGCAACCAAGGCGCATAACTGCTTAATGCAGTACACAAGGCTGCCTTATCCTGACAATAAGTCGCTAGCACTTGTTTAGTATCATCATCCATAGGTAATGCCTCGGCGCCGTATTTCTGTAATAGCGCAGCCACGTTAGCGCCTCTAACATCAGCTTCAACCACTAACGCTTTAGATTGTAAGAATGCGTGTTCAATTTGATCAGCAAACGGATAAAAATCAGCTTTTCCAATATGGATAGAGCCAAGAAGGTAGGCTGTTTGTCCTTGGTAATGAATTTGATAGAACGGTGGTTTATCGGAGGGTGCAGCGCTAACAAACGTTGCCAACAATAGACTGGAAAGGCTCACCAGCGATAATAAAGTTTTCTTGATACTTGTTGCCAACATACTTGCCCCTTATAATTCAGCAAATTTAAAAATGAGAGGCTGTTATGCCACACACACAGGTTATCGAACAATTAAAAGCCAGTTTGCAAACCGCATACCGCCAAGCTATCGATGCTGACACCAGACTTGATGAGCTAAAAAAAGCCGGTCACGTTAAGTTTGACACAATCTTTACCAAGGACGAGGGCTTTTCTACTACCAGCAATCGCTTTCAACCCTATGTACAAGAACTTGCCGCAGAGATGGAAGCCATGACTCAAAACACTGACACTATGGCGCAAGCGCTTGAAGGTTATGTGCGTAAGCTTGGCCTATTATTACAAACTATGCAGGCTTTTAAATCTAACGCCAAATAGTACAGCAAGATCAGTCCATTAATCTCCTCAAAGACAACTTTAGTATATTGAAGTCATGAGGCTAATTTGTTGATGGATTGATTTTTGTCATCTAAATGTCACTCTAACGTCATACAATTTTCTACCTCTTAGATGCTAAGCATTAGATATTAGGTAGAAGATATGACCGCTATTGATCTCAAAAAAGAACTCGCAAAAATAATCGAGCGAGAAAAAATCAAAGCGGTTTTTCAACCCATCTGTAACATATCAACCCATCAAATTCATGGCTATGAAGCCCTCAGTCGTGGTCCAGAGCACAGTCCGCTGTACTCTCCTGTACCACTATTCAAAACTGCGGCCTATGAAGGTCGGCTATCAGAACTTGAGAGTTTATGCCGGCGGATATCTATCCAGCAATTCAAAAATGGCGCTTTACCGGGCAAGCTGTTTATCAATATATCTCCAAAAGCCCTGCTTGAACCCAATCACGCCAAAGGCCTCACATTAAGCCTAGTACAGGATTTAGGGATCCATCCTTCACAAGTTGTCATCGAGTTGTCAGAACAATACCCGGCTGATGATATCGACTTACTTAAGTCCTGTTTGAATCATTATCGTAGCCAAGGTTTCTTGACGGCGATTGATGATTTGGGTGCGGGGTATTCAGGCTTAAGGTTATGGTCTGAACTAGCACCTGACTATGTCAAAATTGATCGGCACTTTATCGATTCCATAGACTCATCGCCTGTTAAGCAGGAGTTTGTGCGCTCCATAGTCGATCTGTGCCAGAACCTTAGCTGTAAAGTTATCGCTGAAGGCATAGAGACAGAAAAAGAGCTGGCCGTATTAAAACAGCTCGGCATTATTTATTGTCAGGGCTACTTACTTGGCCGCCCTGAAGCGTCACCGAAAACATCTATTCCACTGGCAGCGAGCATTGAACCAATCAGCCATCATGTAAGGTTTGCTGATTCAGCAGAAAGCCTAAGCTGTAGCGCGATAACTTGTGATTCAGGAACTAAACTAAAGCTAATTGGCGAGCAGTTTATCCAACAGCCTGCCTTACAGGCGATAGTGGTTATGGATAAACTACAAGTCATTGGTCTCATTGCACGTGCACATGTCATCGAGCTTTTCAGTACCCCTTATGGTCGATCACTGCACGAGCACCAAGCTGTCGACACTATTCTCGACAGCAACGTCATCCAAATAGAAGCCCACCAGCCTTTGTCGCAGGTCAGCCAACGGTTAACGTCAGACTCAACAGGACTTGTTGCGCAGCAATTTCTTATATTAAAACAAGGTCGATTATTAGGTATCGGCCATACCAAAGATCTTTTAGCACAGATCACCGAACAAAAGATCACTGTTGCACGTCATGCAAATCCATTAACAGGCTTACCTGGTAACATCCCAATCCAAGAAGAATTACAGCGATTGAGGATACAGAAAAAACCATTCTACTTAGCTTACTTCGACCTATCGAATTTTAAACCCTACAACGATAACTATGGTTTCTGCCGTGGTGATGAAGTCATCATGGAGGTGTCTCGATTATTACAGCAACAGCAAAATAGCCACAACTTTGTCGGTCACGTCGGAGGGGATGACTTTGTAATAATTAGTACTGCTGATGATATTCAGCAGCAAGCACTTAGCATCATTGAAGCGTTTGAAGCGGTAAAGTCACTGTTTTACTCAGATAAACACTGGCTCGCTCAGCGCATGCTGGCGGAAGATAGAAAAGGGGTGACTTGTTATCACGATTTAATTGCTTTAACGGCTGGCGTACTGCCACCATTTGTCACCTCAAACTGCAATGAACATCAACTTTCAGTCTATAGTGCACAAGCTAAAAAACAGGCTAAACAAGCCTGTAGCTCATTTAGCCTATTCCAGTTACAACAAGAAAAAAGTGCTTAGTATTTAAATGCTAAACATGATTAGCGATAATCAAATCTTAGGTGCAACGGTATCTTTTAACCAAGATTTCAATAGTGCATTTTCATAGCGATTTGGCCTGCTATTGCTCTTGTTGATTGAGTACATAAAGTTCAGGTCTGTGAGCTTCTCATCGCCCGCAATGATCACTTGTTCACCTTCGGTGACTTTATAACTAAAGGTGATGCGCGGTGGATAGAGATCTTTAACGACTCGAAGATCATTTGTCGTCGCCCCAAATGTAGGCCTAACATCACCAGCTAAATCTAGATCAGTTACCACCATTTCTAGCTTTTGATTTGGCTTTAGAATTTTAGCCGCTTCTTTGTTTAGGTTTTTAGTCAGCTCCTTAAAAGTTCGAGCTTCAAAGCGAGATTGAATATCACCGCTCGACTTAACATCGCGAAAGCTTTTAGGATCTTGCCACTCAACTTTCACAATACCATCTTCAGTAACCGGGTTTTCTACGGCTTCATCTGCTGCCATTGCCGATGTGGTTACCACTGAACCTGATAACATTAATCCTGCAACGAGTAAGTATTTTAAATTCATATATTGGCTCCACAGTTAAACAAAGGGTATGTTCTATTTCTCAAGTATAAGCGCCTTTAGCTGAATCACTGCTTAATATGAAACATCCAATATTCAGCCAGTCTTATATTAGTAGACCACACTATATATCGATTTGTTGCATCAATCTGTATCAGTTCACGATTAGACAAATTGGGTAGAACAACAGTTTGCATTCTCAAGCTTAAATATTATCCTGTCAGTAACAGCTTATACCCGTTCTACCTGAAGATGCAGGATTCAGTGGGAATTTAATGGACTTTAATCACGGCATTGATTGCAACGAATGGTCATTCCCTTGGTAAAATCAATAACACTGAGTAAAGTCCATTAAAGCCCATCAGCGAGGGCTTTGTGCCAGCCCACTTCGTTGTTGCATTCACTTAAAAGGGAATAACCATTTCTACGTTAATGCGCCTAGAATTGAACTGGCACAATGCCTCTGAAACGAGCATTTTCAAGTAGAACGGGTATACAATCTATGTCAATTGGATTTTTTCATGCAAAAGTTTGCTCCTGTCATTTTAGTGATCGCTATTTTTTCTGCCCTCGTCTGGGCTATCGTCAGTATCAATGAGTCAGAACAGAGCTCCTCTTATGAGACTTGGTCCTCTTTCGTATATAAGAGTGGCTATAATTCGGGAGGATACGATAAAAAAGACAACTTTGATGATTACGCTAGCTGTAAGGCATTCTCTCAACAGCAATCTAAACAACTGAATAATGCAACTTGGGAGTGTGGCCTTAATTGTACTTTTGATTCAATGCGCCAGGGATTTCATTGTGAAACAATGACTAACGAATAAAAATGTTAACGTAATTGATGTCCCATAATCTCTAATCGTAACAATTATCAGTTACTAACAAAAAACAGATAAATATTTAAGTAGCTGTTTTTATTCTCATTTGCACACTCCAAGTATTAAACAACCCTCTGCTCACTTTTCGTTCAGCTTTGGTACATGAAGTATTCGATAACATACGTATCAAGCAAACGCATCCCCAGAGGAAAACCTCTTAGCTCAGTCGCAATATGCACAAGTTAAGAGAAAGCAGTTCCTATGCTGGTCACTAATTAATACTTGGAGTCAAATATGAACTACTCAAACATTACAAAACTGCCGTTTTCAGGTCGTATAGCATTTATCGCTGCAATACTTTTCTCATTCAGCTTCATTGGTCAAGCGAACGCCAACGACTTTACTCCAGCCGAACAAGCTGCAGTCGACGGACACTTTGAAATCCTGGCACAGCAGCAAGCTCAATCAGACCAAGAGCTAGAGAGTAAACTTCAAGCTCAGTTTGACGAGCAGGTAAGTGACTCAGAAGAAGAGTTTATGGAGCTAACGTGTGAAGCACACGGTTATGACTTCGACAGCGAAATTAGCGCTTGTACCGACTAAGTATCGCGATACAAAAAACGAGGCCTTGCCTCGTTTTTTGTCTCTTACTACCGTCTTAAAATGGAAAAGCGGCGCTCAATAATGGATAGTTAGCCTTGAGCTGCTTTTTCTTATGAGAGAATTTCTTACCCACTGGTGACGCTTGGCCTGATGGCACATAGGGAAGTTCATCATCGGCGCGCTCTTCATACAGTTGACCGGCGATCAAATCGTATTCATCTAAAAATGGATAAGCATAGCCATCTTTCTCTGGCCACTCCGTCAAATGTCCAAGCTCGTCTGGTGACTCTACAACTTTGTCGTACCAGTCCTTACCTAGAGAGATCAGAAAGCACCTAAACTCAGCAAAGGCATATTCTGAATCGCAACCTGTGATGATGTAAGCTGCGCCCCAAACAGCCCAAGAATAACTGCGGCGCATCTGCTGACCGAAGATTTTATCAAAATCACGCAACTCTTCGTTACTTAAAAGTGCCAACTTCTGTTTCAATACTTCAGCTAAATCGGTTTGATTTTGCGAGGGAGAAGTTCGGCTAACCAGTTCCCAAAACTGTGACTCTGTCATTGTGCTCTCTAAAAATGCGGTGGCTATAGCGCTATTCTAGCGTAATCCTCGATAAAAGAGTTAGCTCTGCCATTAAAACTACAAGGATCCCCACTAGACTCACTGCGTTGATTTTTTTACACTCACAGCGGTCTACACATAACCGCTTTATACAACAAAGTTAGGAAGCCAATGAAGAAGCCTCACCCCATGCTGGCAGTGTTAATGTTTATCTATGTCCTGCTAGCTTTTGCCGCTCTATGGCGCACCGCGACAACCCAATCTTATGACCTGTTCACTTTAGGCGTTTTCCCAGTGCTATACGGGCTTATAATGCGCCGCTATTGGGCGGCTGTAGTACTCAAAATATATTTGGTAATTCAGACTGTAGCACTATTAGCGTTAGCCACCGCAGCCGTTATTGCTTACCAAATTACTCCAGAAGATGTAAAAGTGATTTTTCAAGGGCGTGATATTCCTATTAGCGCGATAGTTATCTCAGCATTGGTTGCTATGAGCTTCCAATATTGGATTGCCTTTAGCCAGAAGACGAAAGATTATTTAAAACAAGAAGAATAAGTTTCAATTTAACAAGGATTACTGTCGTATTATAATGCGGCGGATAGCCATAGAACTAATAATAACGATAAGTGGTAAAGCTAAATATGAGCGATTTACAACCCAGTGAACTGTCGATACTGCTCGTTGAGCCTTCTGATACTCAGCGAAAAATCATTGCAAACCGATTAGAGCAAGAGGGTGTCAAACAGATCCAAACTGCTACAAATCTTGAGCAGGCACTTGATATAATTAAACGCCACCAGCCGGATCTCATTGCCAGCGCAATGCACTTTGAAGATGGTACAGCCCTAGAGCTGCTAAAAACGCTCAAGTCGACAGAGCAATTTAGTGATATTCAGTTCATGTTAGTCTCTAGCGAGTGCCGCAGAGAGCAACTAGAAAACTATCGGCAATCTGGTGTTGTGGCCATACTGCCAAAGCCATTTACTTCGAGCCATCTTGGAAAAGCACTCAACGCAACGATTGATCTACTCAGCCACGATGAATTAGATCTGACGCATTTCGATGTACAAGATCTACGAGTACTGGTGGTTGATGACAGCAAAATGGCAAGAAATGTCATTAAGCGTACAATTACCAATCTTGGTTTACGTATGATTACCGAAGCCCAAGACGGCCAAGAAGCGATTGAGATCATGCAACAGCAGATGTTTGATCTAGTGATCACCGATTACAATATGCCCAGTGTTGATGGATTGGCACTAACACAATTTATTCGCAACGATAGCGAGCAATCTCATATTCCGATTCTGATGGTGTCATCAGAAGCCAATGACACCCACTTAAGTAACGTGTCACAAGCAGGAGTCAATGCGCTATGTGACAAACCGTTCGAGCCTCAAGTGGTCAAACAAATCCTGTTTCAACTGCTCGAAGAGTAGAAAAATTGAGAAATCGTTCCTATTTTTGACTTTAAAGGCTATTTCATAGGCTTAAAGCGCTTTTCAAATGCAAAAGCTTGTGGCATGTTAGATAGCGCTACTAACAAATAAATCTACGGAAAGAAGAGACGATTCAAATGAATAAGACTGAACTTGTTGCAAAAATGGCTGAATCTGCGGAATTAACGAAAGCTGAAGCCGCACGTGCATTAAAATCTTTTGAAGAAACTGTTGCAGAAGCGATGAAGAATGGAGAGAAAATCTCTATTGTTGGTTTTGGCTCTTTTGAAACTTCAGAGCGTGCAGCTCGCACAGGTCGTAACCCACAGACTGGTAAAGAGATCCAGATCCCAGCGGCTACAGTACCTAAGTTTAAAGCGGGTAAAACGCTTAAAGATAGCGTTAACTAATCACAATCTCTGTGATTAATATAAAACCTCCTCTAAGGAGGTTTTTTTATGCCTGCAGAAACCTATCTTCCGCTTCAATATTGCACTAAACCAGTGCCTCTTGCCCTAAATTGACTCAAAATAGACATTTCATAACCAATAAAACTACCTAAAGCAATGTTTTATAATATGAAATTTTCTGGCTTGGTCCTTGCTTTATCCTCTATGACAATGACAAAAATGATAATCTTAGGGGAAGAGAATGAACAAGCTATTATTTGGTACTGCTGTTATCACCACAACTTTACTACTGAGTGCTTCAGCACATGCAGCGGTCGAAGCCAACATTGGAGCGACATCTAACTATTTGTGGCGCGGTATAACTCAAACAGATGATGCTGTCGCGGTGCAAGGCGGAGTCGATTACAGCCATGATGCCGGCTTCTATGCGGGTACTTGGGCTTCTAATGTCGACTTTGGCAATGAAACCAGCTATGAAATTGATTTTTATGCAGGGTTTGCTGGCAGTATTGGTGATGAGTTTGGTTACGACATTAGTTATCTTTACTACGCATATCCAGATGCTAATGACAGCGTTGATTTCGGTGAAGTGACGCTAGCAGCCAGTTGGAAATGGATTGAAGTAAGCTATGCCCATGTCGTCAATGCAGGAAGTGATGTCACTGGCGTCCCAGCACTTGATGAGAAAGATATGGGTTACCTGCAAACCACTGTCACTTTGCCATTATCAGACACTTTATCAGTTGCTGCCCACTACGGTTACTCAACGGGTGATGTGGTAACGGCTTGGTATGGCACAGATAACTATGCTGACTACTCACTTTCACTAAGTAAAGATACAGATTTTGGTACTGTCTCCTTTATGGTGAGTGATACCGATCTTGAAGAAGATGATGCAAAAGTTTTACTCGGTTACAGCTACAGCTTTGACCTCTAGTCACCAAGCTTAGCGCAAACAAGCATCAATTCAGGGTGTTTTTGGCAAGCTAGTGCAAAGTGAAAGCATGATGCAGTGGGCTCCCATTGCATTTTCATTCAATGCATAATCAGCTCTGGCAACCCAAAGCGCCCTCCTAGCTCGCGATCTTAGCGGTAAACTCAACTGAATCAGTCCGAGGTTAAATCTAAAACAACCTAATGTACCGTTATTTAATTTCACTAAAACTCACATTAAGTAGTATTTAAAACCATTCAATGGACCAAACTGTAATTTTGTTACATAGATCGCATATTTTAATTTAATTGCCTGCTAAATTCCTTCTTAAGCGCTCACTAATGTGGCGGTAAACTCCGCTAAAATGAGCACGATAAAATCTGTTATTAACCTATAAGTATCAATAACATTCTCATTATTCGGCAATATAAAATGCCAAGAGGATGGATACTTCTTAAAGAGGAATTCGTGATGGCTCAGATACTAGATTTTGTGCCCAACGATGCAGAAATTGAAGCGTTAACAGCCCCTAAAAACAAAAAGGCAGCTGATGATTTAGCGCACAAGAAAGATGTCAAAAAACGCTTAGAAGCCTACTTAGAAAGAACCCAGCTAAAACAAGCAATGGGTGATGATGAGTTTTGGGCTTGATACCGAAGAGGTAAGCGCAACAAAAAGCTCCTGAATTACATCCAGGAGCTTTATGAATCAATCAGCCTCACCGCAAACTACGACTCAGCAGCTTCCGTTTCACGCTTCTTAAGAAAGTACTCTCTTGTCAGCGCAAACACTACTGGGCTTAACAACGCCAAAGCGATTAAGTTTGGTATCGCCATCATTGCATTTAACGTATCTGCAAGTAGCCAAATAAACTCTAAAGAGCTTACTGCGCCTAAAGGTACCACTATCACCCAAAGGATCCTAAAAGGCTTAATTGCTTTTACACCAAATAGAAACTGCACACACTTCTCACAATAGAAGCTCCAGCCCAAAATAGTGGTAAATGCAAAGACTGATAGGGCTATTGCAACGACATAATTACCCAGTGGAAAAGCATGGGAAAATGCAAAAGAGGTCAATGCTGCGCCGTTTTCACCTGATGTCCAAGCGCCAGAGACAATGATAGCTAAGCCGGTAATGGTACAAACGATCAAGGTGTCGATAAAGGTACCAAGCATAGCCACTAACCCCTGAGCCACAGGGTTATTAGTTTGAGCTGCTGCGTGTGCAATCGGCGCACTACCAAGGCCTGCTTCGTTGGAAAACACGCCCCGTGCCACACCAAAGCGAATTGCCGCCCATACAGCTGCACCAGCAAAGCCACCTTGCGCAGCAACAGGATTAAATGCACTGTGGATAATCAATTCAAATGCTGCCGGAATTTCTGCTGCATAAACCACTAATACCGCAATACCTGCCGCGATATAAAAAATTGTCATAATAGGTACAAGCTTACCGGCAACATCAGCAATGCGCTTAATACCGCCCATTAATACTGCACCAACTAAGACCATCAATACCAAACCAGTAACCCATGTCGGTACGCCAAAGTTACTGCTTAATGCATCAGCCACTGAGTTAGCCTGTACAGTATTACCAATACCGAAACCCGCTAGAGAACCAAATAGAGCAAACGCTGTACCTAACCAAGCCCACTTTGAACCTAGGCCATTCTTGATGTAGTACATTGGGCCACCCACGTGGTTACCATTGTCATCCACTTCACGATATTTAACCGCTAATACCGCTTCGGCAAACTTGGTGGCCATGCCGACTAACGCCGTACACCACATCCAAAATAGCGCCCCTGGTCCACCAATAAAAATGGCGGTTGCAACACCAGCAATATTACCAGTACCAATAGTTGCTGATAGCGAGGTCATTAGCGCGTTAAACGGGCTAATCTCACCTTTCATGTTTTTGTCTTTATCAGGAATACGGCCTGACCAAAGCAGTTTAAAACCAGTGCCTAGTTTTAAGATTGGCATTAAGCGTAAACCAAAGGTGAGGAATAAACCCACGCCTAAGATCATGACTAGCATAGGGGTACCCCACACTACACCGTTGATCATGCCAACAAATTCAGTAATAGCTTCCATTCAAACCTCGTTGATACAGATTATTTATAGTTATTTTTTATCGTTTTATTTTTATGTAAGGCTTTTTGATCTTCTCCATAACTAGAGCAAGGTCAAAAGGTCCTAATGTAACGTGACCTGAGTCAACAAAATACATCGAACAAACAGAGTACAACGAAATGTTCACCTTTGAAAAGGCCACATGAGAGAAAGGCGCTTGAAGATTATGATATTAGCACCCGAAGACGCTATTAGGTTCTAGCGGTTGATTACCTTCTTGGCAACTTAAAAGAGATAAGCCAAGTCAGTAGTAATAAGGCTGTAGAAATAGCTAAACACGCCCCTAGCCCAGCAACTTGATATACCCAGCCAGACAATATGGTACCAATAAGCCTTCCCATCGCATTCGCCATATAATAAAAGCCAATATCGAGAGAAACGCCATCATCCCCCGCGTAACTGACAATCAAATAGCTATGCAAAGAAGAGTTGATTGCAAACACAACACCGAAAACCAACAACCCAATAATTAACGCAACTTGGGGAGCAACCCAAGAGGTATAAATAGCCAAGGTTAAAAGTGCGGTAATCAATGCCAGCAATCCAGCCCAGATAGTTGCGACTCTGCCGTCAGGGATAGTTTTTCTAGCCGTTAACGATGGCGCGATAGATTGCACCATCCCATAAGCTATCACCCACAGAGCGAGAAAAGCGCCAACACTGCTGTGATCCCATCCTAACTGGCTGGCAAGAAACACCGGCAGTGCAATGACAAACCACACATCTCTAGCAGCAAATAGAAATAACCGCGCAGCAGAGAGAATATTAACTTTATCACTCTTAGAAAAAATCTCAGTAAACTTGGGTTTAGACTTCGCTTTACCTAAATCAGCTTTTAAACTCACTAGGCTGCCAAGCCAAACAAGTAACAAGGCTGCAGCCATAATGGCGATGGCACCAGTAAAACCAGCAACACTGAGCAATACCCCACCGAGGAAGAACCCTGCACCTTTTAGCGCATTTTTCGATCCTGTTAACATGGCTACCCAACGATAGAGTTTATCTTCGGCGTCTTTGGGTACCAAAGTTTTTATCGCACTTTTGGCACTCATTTTATTGAGATCTTTAGCTATTCCAGACAGAGCCTGCGCAGCCATCACCCAGGGTACGGTCAGCATTGCTGCTGGTAGCAGTAACATAGCAAGTGCCGCTATTTGTAGCCCCAAGCCAATATTCATAGTGCGATTAAGCCCAAGCCTTGCCCCGAGCCAACCACCGACTAGGTTGGTAATAACACCGAAAATTTCATAGAACAAAAACAACATTGCAATGGCAAGAGGTGTATAACCTAGGTCGTAAAAGTGCAGCACCACCAGCATGCGCAGCGCACCATCGGTGAGCGTGAATGCCCAGTAGTTAGCAGTGACTATTAAGTACTGCCGAATACTCTCAGGTAAAGCACGATATTTTGCTAACACGTTTATCAACTTAATGACTACCTATAAAAAATCAATCAACTGAATGCGTAATCCAAGAAATATGAATGAGCAGAATACTCGCTTTTCCATTTTAGCTCATACCTGCTCTTCCCACTTTTCGCTCCCTAACCTTGCAGGTCTTGTTTCCCAACCATAATGGCCAATTCAGCGGTGCGATTTGCATAACCCCACTCGTTGTCGTACCACACATAGAGTTTAACTTGAGTACCATTAACAACCATGGTCGATGGTGCATCAATAATGCTCGAACGAGGGTCAGTTTTGTAATCGACAGAAACCAAAGGACGCTCTTCAAAGCCGAGAATGTCTTTTAGCTCACCCTGCGCTGCTTGCTGTAGCAATGCATTCACTTCTGCTTCAGTGGTATCGCGCTCGACTTCAAAGACACAATCGGTCAACGAGGCATTGGCAAGTGGAATACGAACAGCATGGCCATTTAATTTACCTTTTAGCTCAGGGAAAATATGAGTAATCGCCGTCGCACTGCCGGTAGTTGTCGGGATAAGGCTCAAACCACAAGCGCGTGCACGCCTAAGGTCTTTATGGGGCGCATCTAAAATCGTCTGCGTATTGGTGATGTCATGAATGGTCGTCATCGAACCGTGCTTTATGCCTATTTTTTCATGAATAACTTTTACCACTGGCGCCAAGCAGTTAGTGGTGCAAGATGCTGCGGTCACGATCGGATGAATATCTTTGTTATACAGTTGATGATTCACGCCCATAACGATATTAAGCACCCCTTCCTCTTTAACGGGGGCTGTCACCACGACTCTTTTAACACCTTGATCTAAGTAAGCCTGCAATAAGGCTTTGGTCTTCATCACCCCAGAGGCTTCTATCACTACATCACAGCCCGACCAATCAGTAGCCCCAATAGTGCTATTACGACTTGTCGCAATAATATGCTCACCAATAACAATATTGTCACCGTCTGCGGTGGCTTCTTCAGACCAGCGGCCGTGGATCGAGTCAAAAGTCAGTAGATGGGCTAATGTCGCCGCATCGCCTGCGGGATCATTAATCTGTACAAATTCAACATCGCTATGATGCCAAGCTGAACGTAGTGCTAAACGCCCCATTCTACCGAAGCCATTAATACCAATTTTGATTGTCATAGTGATCTCTTAACCTATTATTTAATCATGTAAGTAGTGCTAGCCTTCGAGTCCATACTCAAGCCTAGCTTGCAAAACTATTTTTAAATTACTCGGTGATAATGGCTTAAGCCTCATCAGCAAACATATGTCGACTGCGATTAGCGATTGCCACCAGCGACAACATCACAGGCACCTCTACAAGCACACCAACCACAGTGGCTAGTGCTGCACCAGAGTGTAGCCCGAACAAGGAGATAGCGACGGCTACTGCTAGCTCGAAAAAATTGGAAGTGGCAATCATGCATGCAGGCGCAGCAATTTTATGAGTTAACTTGAGCTTTCTAGCAGCGTAAAAAGCGACAAAGAAAATGCCATAAGTTTGGATCATTAATGGGATTGCGATGAGAAATATATCTTGTGGCTGCGCAATAATGGTCTCAGCCTGAAAGCCAAATAACAATACCACCGTTGCTAATAATCCAACCATTGACCAAGGTTTTAAGTTAGCAACAAATGCATTCAGTTGAGCATCACTGCCCTTTTTTTGTAATAGGTGCCGAGTAATAGCACCTGCCACTAATGGTAAAACCACATACAAGCCAACAGATGACAATAGCGTTGCCCATGGCACTTGAATATCACTGACGCCCAGTAACAGCGCAGTGATAGGTGCAAAGGCGACCACCATGACCAGATCATTCACCGATACTTGCACTAGCGTGTAATTAGGGTCACCTTTAGTTAACTGGCTCCAAACAAAGACCATGGCAGTACACGGCGCCACCCCAAGTAATATCATTCCGGCAATATATTCACTGGCTGTTTGCGGATCGACAAAATCGACAAAAAATACCTTGAAAAAGAGCCAACCTAACGCCGCCATGGTGAAGGGTTTAATTAACCAGTTAATCACCAAGGTCAGTATTAATCCTTTCGGGCTCTTACCCACATCCTTCACTGCTGAGAAATCGATCTGCACCATCATCGGGTAGATCATGACCCAGATCAGCACCGCAATAACCAAATTAACATGGGCATACTCAAGCCCTGCAACAATGGCAAAAGAGTCTGGAGATAAGTTGCCTAAAACCACACCAGCCACAATTGCGAGTCCAACCCAAACACTTAAATACCGCTCAAAAATACCCATTACATCTGACCTAATTTAAAATAGTGAAACAGCATAAAAAAGCTGCCTGCTAGCAGCATTGTTTAGTGCGCTCAGGACGATCGCCCATTTGTTTAAGCTGACTTAAGTTTTCTTTGATAATCTCATTTTGCTGTTTTGCTAACGTCGTTAAGATCTCACTTGCCCACGCAGGTAGCTCTGGATTAACTCGATAAAAAACCCATTGGCCCTGGCGTCTATCAACCAATAACCCAAGCTTGCGCAGTTGTGCTAAATGGCGAGATATTTTAGGTTGGATCTCATCAAGCGCCGTCATCAATTCACAAACACAAAGCTCTGTTTCTGCTTGTATAAGCAACAAACTGCGTAGTCGAGTGTCGTCGGCCATCGCCTTAAAAAACGTTAAAGGTGTCATTATCATTACTCGAAAAGTATAAGTACCCAAGACAGAATATACGGAAAATAATATATATGTTTTCCCGTATATTCAAGTTTGGATTTGAAAAATGATGAATTCGCTGTGAAAATTTAGCTTTAGATCAGTTTGCTGCTAAGTTATCTATATGATTTATAAAAATTGTATTCATGTCACCGCAATGAAAATAACAAAAATGCTTTTAGCTGTAGCACTCATTAGTGTAGTCAGCGGCTGCGCCAATTTTAGAGATCTAGCTGAAGAGGTCGACTTACTTGAGCAGGTTTACGTCGAGTATCAGGTTAATATCGAGTCGATGCATCATGTTGAATCTTATGTGCTAGTGCTATTACAGCGAGTCGATGCTGAGACTATTGATGGCTACGAAGTCGTTATTGGCAACAAACAGATCACCGTAACAACCGATACTCTGAGTCAATATCTATTTACTTTCAACGATGTAAATCATGACTTGCGCTTTCAAGTGGGCGAAGCTTTTTCAATTACCGAATTGGCGGCAAATAGTGATAGCACAGAACTGACAATAACACTCAGTGAGACTGGAGACATTCCGCCAACTGCACTGATTGATAGGCCACTCGTTAACCTAGTCAACGTAAAAATTAGCCCGGCTAAAATAGGTGAACAAGCTCAGCTAAGTGACGAAAAATTCGATCGCGGAGCGGCTAAGCTTGGTATGTGGAAACCCGTGACTCACCTGCTTGAGGGTAACAGTGGCGTGTTCTTTCTTGATGAATTTGATAGCAACAAAACCCCTATTCTTTTTATTCATGGTATGAATGGTACCGCCAGAGACTTTGCCCCACTACTTGCCAAAATCGATAGACAGAAGTATCAAGTTTGGGTGATGAACTACCCCAGCGGTTTACCGCTTGAATTACTAGCCAATGGCGTCAACAGCCTAATTAAAATTATCGACTATCGCTATGACGTAAAAACTCTGCACTTAGTGGCTCACAGCATGGGCGGCTTAGTGGCTCAAGCTTACCTCGACCTTTGCCGAAACCAATTAGGCTGTAATGATATTGCCAGCTTTACTTCAATATCGAGTCCTTTTGGCGGGGTCAGATCAGCTCAAAGCGGCATTGATTATGCCCCAGTTGTTATGCCTGCATGGTGTGACTTAGCGCCGAGTAGTGATTTTATTGCCAAGCTATTCTCCACTAGCAAGCTTCACTCTACAACACCGCCACATCTACTTATTTTTGGCTATAAGATGAGTGGAATTCTAAACCAAGAGAGCAGCGATGGTGTTATTAGCCTAGAAAGCCAACTGAGCGATAAAGCCCAAAAGCGGTCTGCCAAAATTTATGGATTAAATGAAGATCATGTCAGCATTCTGAGTAATGAGCAGTTAATCCAAACACTCGAAAGCTTTTGGCTTGAGAGTGAGATTGCCCACGCCGAAAGATAACGACAAAAAAGGCTTCCAAAGGAAGCCTTTATTTTCAAGTATAACGGGGATAACTACCAACTAATAACCTAGCTGCCGGCAATCTTCATTTTATCCATCAAAATTCCGCCTGTGCGAATTGATGAGCGAAGATCTCTATCTTTTGCCACTGCAACAATATTGCTATACATATCTTTTAGATTGCCAGCAATGGTGATCTCTTCTACTGGGTATAAGATAACGCCATTCTCGACATAAAAGCCTGCAGCGCCTCGTGAGTAATCACCGGTAACCGTGTTAACGCCTTGCCCCATTACTTCAGTGACAATCAGCCCTGTGCCCATCTCTTGAACGAGTTGGTCAAATGTTTGCCCTGTAGATGAAAGTGTCCAGTTATAAATCCCACCCGCGTGACCCGTGTTGGTTAGCCCTAGCTTTCTAGCAGAGTAACTTGTTAGCAGATACGTAGCTAAACGACCATTGTCGATGATTTTACGCTCTTGAGTGCCAACGCCTTCACTGTCGTAGGCTGCACTGGCTAGTGCACCTTTTAACAGTGGTTGCTCTTCGATGCTAAACCAATCGGGAAAGACTTGAGTATCAATTGCATCTAATAGGAAGCTGGATTTACGATAAATACTGCCACCGCTAATAGCGCCGACTAAATGCCCCATCAAGCCTGTTGCTATCTCAGGCGAAAACAGTACTGGTAACTCAGTAGTAGAAATTTTGCGGCCACCTAATCTGCTGGCAGTCTTAGTCGCGGCTTTGTTACCAACCAAGTCAGGCGCCAACATATCACTGTATTTTCGAGCAACGGTATAGTCGTAATCACGCTGCATGCCGTTATCGTTTTCGCCGATTGCAACACAACTTAGGCTATATCGAGAGCTACAATAGCCATGTAAAAAACCATGACTGTTACCGTAGACTTTAACACTTGAATGAGCGTTAGCGCTGGCTCCATCTGATATCTGCACTCGCTCATCAGCATCAAGAGCAGCTTCTTCAGCCAATATAGCAATACGCGTTAGCTCTTCAGGCGAAATCGTCTCAGGATGATAAAGGTCAAGATCAGGAAACTCCTTCGCCATCAATGACTTTTCAGCAAGTCCATTAAAAGGGTCTGCAGAGGTAAAGCGAGCAATATCATCAGCCGCTTTTACCGCTTGCTTAATTGCAGCGGGACTGAGATCTGAGGTTGAAGAGCTGCCCTTACAACCATCTCTAAATAACGTGATCCCCAAAGCACCATCTTTATTAAATTCAACCGTCTCAACTTCTTTCATACGAGTTGAAACAGAGAGGCCTTGCTGCTTGCTAATCGCAACTTCTGCGCCTGAAGTGCCTAAGGTCTTGGCATAATCCAGCGCCATTGAAACAGCTTCTTTAAGGGGAACTAATTCGATATCAATGCTAGGTGAGGACACAAATCTACTCTTCAATAATCGGTAATGACATAAGCATAACAAACCCAAAAACCAATCACATTAAATAACTTTAGCTTTTAAAGGCCGCTCATCAAGTTAGACTAAAAATTGACAGGTCAACTGGCTTTAGAAATGTTATTATTATCTTAGTATTTGTAAGAGATTTAAGATATGAAGATTGTCGGTGACTCAGAACACTTCCACCAGCCCTATGACAAAAATGATGATTACGAAAGCAGAGCAGATGCTAAGCGTGAAATCGTCATCTATCAAGAACTAGGTAAAAAGTTGATTTTACTTAGTAAAAGTCAGATTGAGAGACTCAATCTAGATGAAATAGTTTATGACAACGTATTAAAAGCGAAGACGATAAAGATCAACACAGAAGCCTATCGTCGTCACCTGCAGTATATTGGTAAATTGATGCGCTACGTCGACATTGAAGAGCTACAGCTCGCAATGAAAAATGTATTGAATCAAAACAGCAATGAAAGCGCTAAAACTAACGTTGCAGACAAGACTCGCGATCAGCTGCTAAATGAAGGCGATCCTGCTGTTCAAGCATTAATTGAAAAGCACCCACAGCTTGATAGACAGAAGTTGCGTCAGTTTGTACGTCAGACTAAGAAAGAACTGACTAAAAATGCTGATATCACTCTGTCGAAAACAGCGAAAGAGTTAAGTAAATATTTACGTAACGAAATCACAGAATAGTCGTCAGCTCTAGACATTAGTCCTCTGAATAAGTAGCTTGTTCAGAGGGCTATTTTTTGGTCTAAGATAATATAAGTTTTATCTTTATGACCAACTAACCCCTTCAAACATCACTGTATATAGTTGCACAAGGAATTTGCGAATGCGCCTCACCAAAAAGCTGGCCGCCCTCCCTGTTACTCTTTTATGTTTATCTGCCTTAAGTGGCTGTAATGGCGCCTCAGGCGATAATGAAGATACCGATAATGGCGGTGTTTATAGCTTGTCTTTAAGCTATAAAACTGTGGTTGATGGACAATGTGCTGAAGCCACGGATGCACTTAGTTTCAGTGCCGATAGTTCATTCTGCGCGGTCGCTCATCTTAAGCAAGGTGGCAGTAACCGCAACGGTAAGCTTATCGCTTTTTCAACCAGTTTTGGTGAACTTTCAGCGGCAACAAAACTGACCAACAGCAGCGGTCTAGCCGAAGTCATTGTCAGTAATTCAGCAGCAACTGAAGGTGCAGGCACCCTAACAGCTAACTTTTCTGAAAATGATGATGCAGCCAGCGGCACTCGTAATTTTGAGTTTACCTCAGCGACATCGCCGTCAGAGCCAACATTTACCCTCAACAGCGCAATCATTAATGGCACCACCATAGTGACTCAGTTCAAAGCTGAAGAGACGGTACAACTGCAAGCCCAGTTTTTAGATGAACAAGGTCAGGGCGTGGCCGGTCAAATGGCAACTTTTGTAGCGGGTAGCGTTAATCTAACTCCAAGCTCTGCACTCACTAAAGAAAACGGTATCGCTCAAGTGAGTTATACCCCAACAGAAAGTGAACTCGGTGCTGCCAACATGACGGTAACACTAGAGAGTGACGGTAAAACATACCAAAGCTCAGGTCTTTATGAAGTATTAGCAAAAGATGCAGTGAGTGAAGATGGCATCATTGTTATCGGTAGTTTCTCTGCTGATGGTGCGACATTTACAGAAAACCAATTAGCCACAACATTACCACTCGCTGATGGCAAGTACATGGTTAGCGCCGGCGGCACCTTCGGTGTCACAGCAGATTTAGCCACTAAAAACGATGACGGCAGCTACACCCGCCTGCAGACTCCTACCAGTGTGAGTTTCAGCTCAAGTTGTGTATTAAGTAATAGCGCCAGTATCGACTCACCAGTGACATCTCTTTCAGGCACCGCAAGCTCTACTTTCCAAAACAGCAGTTGTAGCGGCAATAGCGAACGCGATGACCAAATAACCGCAACCGTGGTTGCAGGCAACCAAAGTATTAGTGCCACTCTCGATTTCTCGCTTGCCAGCCAAACATTGGCCAATTTAAGCTTTGTTTCTGCTGAACCGACTTCCATTCGACTCAAAGGCGCTGGCGGTACGGGTTCTAGCGAGTCATCACTGATCACTTTTAAAGTCTCAGGTGCTAATGGCCAAGTGATTGCTCAACAGGCTGTCGATTTTTCGCTGGATACCACTGTCGGTGGTATTAGCTTTGACAATGGCGCAGCAACTGCAACCAACACCAGTAATTCACAAGGGCTAGTCAGTGCCACCGTATTATCAGGCACAGTGCCCACACCAGTGCGAGTCGTTGCAACGGCAACTAAAGACAATGAATCAGTCACCACTCAATCTGAGCAACTCACCATCAATACAGGTTTACCGCAACAGCTTGGTTTTAGTGTTTCCGCTGATCTATTCAACCCTGAAGCGGGTGATTTTAATGGTGAAAAAGTATCGATAACCGCCTACGCGTCAGACAGCTTTGGTAACCCGGCACCGGATGACACTAGTATTAACTTCACTGCAGAAGGCGGGCAAATAGTATCAAATTGCTTGACCGTTAACGGCAGTTGCAGCGTTGAATGGACATCGGCTAATGCCCGAGTACCAGATCACCGCGTTACCGTGCTTGCCTACGCTCTTGGACATGAAACATTCTTTGATACCAATGGTAATAATATTTTCGACAATAATGTTTTGGAGCCAATAGAGCTAGATGACGGCAGTAAAATCATTAAAGCTTGCTTAAAACCTAACGGTGATACAGTTGTTTGTTCAGGTAATGGTATGGATATTGAAACATATCATACTGAGGGTTTCGTCGATTTAGGTGATGCATTTCGAGACGATAACGAGAACTTTGAGCATGATTTAGGTGAGCCATACTTTAATACAAGTTCTAATAGTGAATATGTTTGCATAGATAAAGGGACTGATGGAACCTGCGGTGATAACAAGTTTAATGGGCCTCAGTGTCAAACATCAGATATTGAAAATGGGCTATGTGGCCAAGATCAAGCAAACAAAACTTACATTCGTAAGGCGCTTATCTTAACCATGTCAGGCTCGCAAGCTCATTTCGAAATAAAACAAGATGGCATTACCATCTATAGTGATGGTGATGATGCCGCAGCGATTGTAACCAACGCTATTCCGGCAGGCGCATCGTCTACATTTAGCATTCGCTTCTTCGACGACGCCAACCAAATCATGCCAGCTGATACCACACTCAATACCAGTGCCAATCAGGGGGAACTCACCGCTGACGCTTACACTGTGCCTAACCGCAACGGTATTGGCGGAACTACCACAGGTTTCACACTAACTAACGATATTGATCCCACCAGTAGCGGCGAACTGACGAAAAACAGTCTGGTTTCAATTGAAGTCGCGACGCCTAAAGCGGTTAAAAGCAGCATAGGCTTTAGTGTCGAACTAACCGGAACCTAGCCGCTGCGATAGTCACTCAAATCAATAAGTAAAAGCCCGTTGTAATAAGATTACAACGGGCTTTTTAATCTATCTCAAGCAGATGTCGTTGATCTTTTCTTAGTCTGTAACAGGCGAGATTAGCGCTTGCTGACTCACGGCAAACCGCTTCTTGACACCAAACCATGCCAGTACAAAGAAAATCACCAGCATCGCCCATAACTGCAGCCATTGCGGCATAATACTTTGCCATGAAGCGCCCATTTGATTGAGCTCTAACATCGCCATAATCCCTGGAACCGCAGGAAATATTTGCGAAATGGCCACTACAGATTCAGGGATCAATGCCGTTGGCCATACAAAACCCGAGACAAATAGAATGGGCATCGAGATCAGCAGTAACACCTGTGTCGGCAGATCCCGTCGAGTAAATAGACTACTAAATGCAATTCCCGCGGCTGTAGTAGCAAGCAAAAATGGCAGTAGCAGTAACGCTACTTGACTAAAACTTGCCTGCAAGCTTACGTCATACCAATAGTAACAATAGCCAACGTAAAAGCTGGTAAGTAACGTATAGATAAACATAAAGGCTGCCACGCGACCACAAACCAATTTAAGTGGGCTAACCTGTTGCCAATAGCCAGTTTGTTGCCATTGGCTAGCTCCTAGAATACTGGTCCCTATTAACAGGGTCTGATGCAAAATCAGTAAGAACAGCCCTGGCACAATATAAGGGGTATAACCTAAACTAGGATTAAAAGCTGGAATACTGTTGAGCTTTACTACATCAAGGCTTTTATCCGCCGCTTGTGCACCGCTACCTTGGGCTAGTAAGCCTAAGCGTTGAATGTTCTTACCTGCATCTAATCCCGCAGAAATAAGCCCTTCAGCAACAGCTGAATAAATGAGAAAGTAACTCGCATCTCCACCATAGCTCAATGTGACCCCGCGCCCGAGTAACAGGTCACGCCTAAAGTCGGCCGGGATCACTAACAGGCCGTGTGCCCTGCCAGTTTCTATCCAGTTTTTAGCCTCATCAATCGAGCCCGCTTTAGCGACGACTTTAATCTTAGCACTGGCATCAGCATGGCGAATAAGCTGTCGACTTAATGACGAGTTATCGTGATCAACCACCACCAGTTGTTGGTCGGTAGGCACTTGATTGAGATAAGGTAACGGATAGAGAATAGCGTAAAAAAGCACGCCACCAAATACAGTTAGCACAATGGTTTTGTCTGCTAGTATCGCTTTCAACTCGGCGAGAATAAGCTGTAAAAAACTCATACTAGCGCTCCTCTTGGGTCATTACTGTCGCAATATCATCAGTTGACTCAAACCCTTTCTTTGCTAATAAGCTAATAGGTATAAGCAGCAATAAGTAGCCCCAATAACTGGTAAACTGTGGCAATGTGGCTAACCAACCTTGGCCATAGCTGACAATGGCTACATGAGTCTCAATGTAGTGACTGCTAGGCATAATGACTCGCCACCACTGGGCTAATTCCGGCATTTCATGGGTTGGGAACGTCACCCCCATAAACGCAAATGCAGGTGCAAACATCGCGGTACAAAAGCTTATGACTCGTGCGCTGTCTTTTAGCGCAAAGAAGATCAACAATACCATCAGCCAAACGGCAAGCAACATGATTAACTGCGCCACTAACAACAGTGCGATGCTGCCCGCGATGGGTAAGTCTAAATATAGATAGATGAGCGCCAGAATAAAGCCACCGTGCAATAAAACGAGTGGAGTATAAAACAGCATCTTAGCCGCTACCCCTTTCCACACCCCCAATGCCATCCATTCTGAAGTGGTATTCCAGCGTAGCTCTCGATTCAAACTATTGGCAAACACCATCATTGCGACCAGTTGTAATAGCGCTATAAGCACCGGCGGTACCAAAAAACCGACATAGTTATTGTTGCGATTGAACAACGCCGTTGTTTGGCTACTTACTGGACTTAAATTAACCGCAACCTTGGCTTTAGGTACACCAGCAGCCAACTGCTTGATCGCCGCTAACGGCTTTAATCCATCAGCCATACTGGCCTGCAGTTGACTTGAGAGCAACTTACCCACCAGTAAAAACTGACTGTTATATCGAATATCTATAGTAGGACTTTTGCCAGTCAATAGATCACGCTTAAGGCCATGAGGCAGCACTAGCAAGGCATAAACATCTGCTTGCTGCATCGCTTTAACAGCGCTTGCAAGATCGGTATAACTGATAGGCTGTGTAACAGGGTTTGCTTGTAATTGCCTCGCTAAGGCACGGGAAACTTGGCTTTGGTCCAAATCGACCACCGCCACCGGCAGTTGTCTCGGAAGCCCGGCACTAAAAAGTAGCCACAAACCGATAATGCTGAGTAGCGGGATATAGCTGATAAGTGCCAACTGCCAAGGATCATCCATTAGGGCAGCAAGCTCTCTTTTTAGCATTGTCATCAAAGCAACAGCCTCGGGCTACACTGAGTTATAGAGCAAATAGAACTGACATACCAACCCTTAGGTCAGCAATCACTTCATTGGGGCGTAGCTCAACTTGGAAAGTGCGCATATCAAAGTCATGGCCACTTTCAGTTGCACGCCAAGTAGCAAAATCCCCCATCACCGCAATATGGCTGACGGTGAACTCTACATCACGCTCAAGAGCTGGAATTGTTAATGATAAGACTTGTCCCTGTTTTACCAATTTAAGCTGATCTTCTCTAATTTGAAACACCGCCCAAGCATCGCTCATATCGATTAAGCTAACGACAGGAAAACCGCTTGGTGCGAGTTCACCCGCTTGCAATAAAACTTCGCTCACTTCAGCATTTTTAGGCGAGCGCATCTGACTGTCGGCGAGTATGGCGTTAACTTCATTTACCGCGCCTTCGGCCATAAGGGCATTACCTGCGGCTGCAGCTTTAGTCTCGTCGCGGGCACCTTCATCGGCCATCTGGTACATCGCTAATGCGGCTTGTTCGGTATACTTGGCGGCTTGCCATTGAGTAAAAGCTTCATCTCGCTTCTGTCTGGCCATTACACCTTCGTTAAACAGCGCTTCAACACGAGCGAAGGTGGTGCTGGCCAACTTTGATGCAGCTTGAGCCTTCAACCACTGCTCTTTTGATGCCATAACTTCCTGTTTACGAGCACCATTGTCTGCTTCTTGCTGCATTGCTTTGGCAGCATCACGGCCACCTTCAGCTTGCATCAGTTTGGCCTGCAGCTCTGGGCTATAAATCGCGTACAACAGATCGCCTTGGTTGACGATATCGCCACGGCGAACTAACACTTGCTCAACACGCCCAGGGACTTTTGATGAGATATTATATTCGCGAGCTTCTATCTGCCCCTGCAAAACTTGAGATTTCGGCGTATAAGCTAATACTAAGCCATAGGCGAGTATTCCAATGAGCACAACCATTGCGATTGCAGCTAAGATGCGGTTAGTGCGCATTATATTCCCCTTGCTGAAGACTTCTTCCAATAAATTCATCTAGCTGACCGCTAATCGCCATCAGTCTTGCATAAGCTTGTACATAGCGATATTGCGCGCCAAGTTGCTGGGTTTCTACCGCGGTGAGCTTAAGTTCTGCATCTACTTTTTCAATAGAAGTGGATAACCCTTGCCTGAAGGCAATATCACGCAAACGTTTATTTTCTTCCGCCAAACTCAGCGAGGTATTAAGCGAAACAACTTCCTCCTGCGCTTGCAGTAATTGGCGGTAGCTTTGTTCCAGTAATAGATTTAAGTCTTGTTGGGTTTGCGCTTTAGTGTATCTAGCCTGCAATAGTGCACTCTTAGCCGCTTCCACTTTGCCGCTGCGGCCATCTCGGCTAATAAGAGGGATATTCACCCCAACACCAACCATCCAATCAGGCTCCACTTTAGAGAACAAACTATCGTCTTCATAAAGCGTGTAATTACCGTAAAGGAAAACGGTCGGGTAGTAGCTGCCCTTCTCGACACTAATGAGTCCTTGGGCTTGATCCTCTTTTGCCGCTAACAACTTCAAAGCAGGATGTTGATTCATGGTCAGTTGTGACAACTGAGGCAGAGACGGCGCACTCTTTATCATAAACATCGGCGAAGTTGCATCAACTTGACGCTCATGCAACATCCGAGACAGTGCGATCATTGCCATTTCAGCTTGACGCTTGGCGCTGCCGTAACTCACCCTGGCATTTTCTAGTGCAACTTGCGCATTGAGCCGTTCTACCTTGGCAATTTGCCCTTGCTGCTCAAGTTTTTGTGCATGAGATGCATGCAATGTGAGGGAATCAACCAGCTGCTTTTGAGTATTGGCTAATGTTGCTGTTACCGCTACAGCGTAATAGCGATCGACTAGACTGACAAAGAGATCGCGAGTGGTAAGCTTTAGCTGCTCTTCTTTCTCTGCAACGTGGGCTTCATGAATCGCTTGCGCAGCGGTTATTTTCCCACCGGTATAGATTGGCCACATCGCCTGTAAGCTCGAGCGAAAAATATCTTGTTCGGTAAAAGGAGTGATAAACAGGGAGCCGGGGATCCCAGCGAGTGCTCCACCTAAAGCCGGTGGTAAGCTAGCAGGATCGAGTGACGCGAGAGGGTTTAGGTCGCGCAAGTCCAATTCAATCGGTTTTTCTAAACGGGTATAACTGCCCTTAATACTGACTGAAGGTAGGTTCATATCTTCGCCCGCTACACGCTCAGCCTCGGCGCGGTTAACCTCCTGCGTGCCAGCTTGCAACTTATCACTCACTTGGAGCAACTGCTGCCAAGCTTGATCAAAGGCTATAGGTTTAGCTTGTATCGACAGCGGAAAAACTAACAAAAGAGCACAGAGCGAACGTTTCATTTACACCTCTAGAGTTATTACTCTATTTAATGTGCCGATGGTATCATTGCTTACTGACGCTCGCTAGGATCTAGCGCAATGACTGACTACTAAATCCTAGTTTACTTTGAATATTTTTCTTGTACTGATGCTTATTAAGCTGTTCCACCAACGGTCAACTTATCCAGTTTAAGTGTTGGTTGACCCACACCGACTGGTACACTTTGGCCATCTTTACCACAAACTCCAACACCTTTATCCAGTGCGAGGTCATTGCCGACCATCGAGATCTGACTCATTGACTCTGGGCCGTTACCAATTAAGGTTGCGCCTTTAATTGGCTGGGTAATTTCACCATTTTCAATAAGATAGGCTTCAGAAGCAGAAAAGACAAATTTACCTGAAGTGATATCAACCTGACCACCACCAAAGTTAGGCGCATAAACCCCTTTCTTAACAGATTTGATGATCTCTGCCGGATCAGAGTCTCCAGCTTCCATGTAGGTGTTCGTCATACGTGGCATAGGCAGGTGAGCATAAGATTCACGGCGACCGTTACCAGTCGAACGTTCACCCATCAGACCAGCATTGAGCTTATCTTGCATGTAGCCTTTTAAGATCCCATCTTCAATGAGCACGGTCTTTTGGGTTGGTGTGCCTTCGTCATCAATACTTAATGAGCCACGGCGATCGGCAATAGTGCCATCGTCAACCACAGTAACCAATTTAGAGGCGACTTGCTGGCCAACTTTACCGCTAAAAGCACTGCTGCCTTTACGGTTAAAGTCACCTTCTAAACCATGGCCTACAGCTTCATGCAGTAACACCCCAGGCCAGCCTGCGCCCAGCACTACAGGCATTTCCCCTGCTGGCGCATCTATCGCTAACAGGTTAACTTGTGCTTGGCGGACAGCTTCTCGTGCAAAAGCAAAACAGTAGGGTAGACCATCGTCGCCATCAGCCAGCAAGACATCGTAACTATGACGCCCGCCACCACCTGAACCACCACGTTCGCGCTTGTCACCCTCTTCCAGAATAACACTGCAATTAAAACGAACTAATGGTCTGATATCGGCAGCCAAAGTGCCATCACTGGCGGCGACTAATATCTCTTCGTGCACTCCAGATAAACTCACGACTACCTGAATGATCCGTTCATCCAGACTACGTATATAGGCATCAGCCTCTTTAAGGAGGGCTATTTTTTTGACCTCCTCCATTGCAGCGATAGGATCGGCACTCAGGTAAAGTGCTTTCTCATTTTGCTGCTTCCAAGCATTTACTTTGCCACTGCCGCCAGAGAGTGCAATACCACGCGCAGCGGTTGCTGCAGCTTCTAAAGCTGTTGGGTTGATTTCATCTGCGTAGGCAAAACCGGTTTTCTCACCGGTTATTGCTCTAACACCCACGCCACGTTCAATATGAAAACTACCATCTTTAACTATTCCATCCTCTAGCACCCAAGATTCGTGACGACTACCTTGAAAATAAAGATCAGAGAAATCGATCTTGTGCTCATGGATACGCTTTAAATAGCTTTGTAGATCGTCTATTGCTAATCCATCTTGCAGAAGGCTTTGTCCAACTTGGGTTAAAAATGACATCAATTCTCTCTCTTCGACCAAATTTAATTCTATTTAAAAAGGCGCTTAACAATAAGCAGCTCTATATGATTTGATATTACATGCTAAAGCCAAATAACTTTAGCTTGAACTTACTCGCTCAATTTAGGTGACTGAAAACGATTATGGTTGATTATTGGCATTTTAGCGCGAACATCTAGCAACTCACCCATATCCAGTTCAGCACTAAGCCAGCCCGTCCCAGACGGCTTTTCAGCAATGATATTCCCCCAAGGGCTAATAATCATACTTTGCCCCCAAGTTTCACGTCCACCATCGTTATGAACTCCCCACTGCGCAGCGGCTAAAACAAAGCATTGGGTCTCAATGGCGCGAGCTTGCAGCAGCACTTGCCAATGCGCTTCGCCTGTCACCTTAGTAAAGGCGGCTGGCAGTGCAATAATCTCAGCCCCTGCTTCGCGCAGCGCTCTAAATAGGTCGGGGAAACGGATATCGTAGCAAATCGACAAACCGAGTTTACCAAAGGGAGTGTCAACGACCCTGATATGTTGACCCGGGCAGAACGCATCACTTTCACGATACTGCTTGGTGCCATCAGACACCTCGACATCGAACAAGTGTAGCTTATCGTAAAAACCCAGTATGCTGGCATCGGTGTCGAATACATAGCAACGGTTATAGATACGGCCGTCTTCAGCCAGAATAGGAATACTGCCAGCGACAAGCACTACGCTGTACTTCAATGCTAATCCAGCTAAGTCTTGTTTAAGCTGGCTATGAGCTTCATCGCTGGCATACTCTAATTGCTGGCTCTCTCGTCCACCAAACAGCAAGCAGCACTCAGGTAGAACCACCAGCTGCTGGCTATCAATTTGACGCGTTAGCTGTTTAAGCTGCGACTCGATGAACTCTAGATTCTCGGCTACGCTGCGACTGCTTTGACATTGCAAAAGGTTCACTTGCATCAGACTCTCCTTGTATCAACTTCAAAGTGGGCTGCCCACTTACTGGCTCTAAGTTCAATTGCTCAACCGCTTTGTCAGTTGGATTTGCTGGTGTTGGAACTTGTTCGGCTTGCGGGCTCGCGGCAGCTTCCACGGCAACTTGTTCGTTCGGCTCTGACGAAGTCGTTTGACTGCTCTCCACAGCCGAACTTAACCCTGACGGGCTCGAATTAGCCTCAATAGCACCGCCCTGCTGCTCTACCTTGCTCGTGGGCTCTATAGCCTTTTTAGGCAATACCGACTCAGGAATTTCAATCTCTTTACTCTTACGTGATAGCTCTTCAAGTTTAGGCTCAGACATAGTGCCGGTTAACCTAAAGCGGATCTCAGAGATAACCTCAATGACTGGCTCCAATACTTTCGTTAGTGCAAAAGCGCCAAGACCTAATGTCCAACCACCGGTACTAAGTAGCACAACTGTTGGTACGCTAGAGGCAAGTTTAGGCACAAAGCGAATATCGTAATTCAGGCTTTCGCTCATTAAATTGGTATAACCGCGCACACGCATATTGCCAGCAACCGCTTTCATTTCGGTATCGGTAGTTTTTACCACCCCGTTATCTAATTTCAAGGTGCCTGTAAATGAGTCAAAGTATAACCCTTTGCCAAATACATCAGAGAAATCGAGAGATAATTTACGCAGTAATGAATCAAGGCTAAATAATGAGAATATTCGCGCACCTTTATCACTGACTTCAGATAGATGTCCTTTACCGAGTTCAAAGCCAACTTGACCGTTTAATGTCTGCAGTGAAAATGCATAAGGCGCGCCGCTCCAAGAGATCTCTCCAGTCACTGCAGTCGGCGCATCTTTCAAACCGGGATCAAACCCAAGTTGCTTTGAAAGGTGATCAAATTTTGTCGCATCCAGGGTCAAACTAAATGAGGTTAAGCTTTCGCCATCTGTGATAGACCAAGTACCATTGCCTCGAAGTTTCACCTCATCAGTTGTCATAGACAACGTTTGAATGTTGTAAGTATTATCTTTAGGTGTCGCTTGCAATACTAGGTGCCCCATAGGACGATCAAACATCCTAAAGTCATCGACATCCACAGCCAGCGGCGGCAGGTTTGCTAACACCGTATCCGATTTATAATGCGCGGTAGCATCTGTCTTAGCATCTGGCGATAGATAAAGTTTACTGGAGACAATTTTAAGCCCCTGCTTAACCCAATCAGGGTAAAAATCTATCCTGCCATCAAACTGCTCAGATGTTGCATCAAAACGCCAAGAATGTTCTGTTGGTGCTGCGTTAAAATGCAGATCGTTGAGCGCTTGTCCCATCAAATCAAGTTCATTGAAATTAGCTTCAATTGACACCAATGGCGGAAAGAAGCTTGTTGAAGCAACAACTGGTTCAGCTTCAGTAGCTAATTCTGATTTAGCAGTGAAGCTCTGAATAATCGGTAACCAAGGTGAGAATTCCGTTTTGTCGAGCTCTATTTGCAGATGACCCTGCTTCTTACGTAGTTGATCGCCAGGCTTAAATAAGCGTCCCAGCAGCAGGTCAAAATGTGCCAGCCCATTGCCGGACTCAATATCGAAGCCCCCCCAAAACTCGAGCTGCTTATTGAGCTTAATCCCTAAAGATGACTGTTTATTGTCACCAATGAGCTCAGCTGTAAACGCAACAGCTTGTTCTGGTGACTTTGCAAATGGGGCCGGTAAGTTAAACTCAGTACCAATGAGATCGCTATCTACTCTTGCTTGAATTCGATAGCCTATAGGATCAAAAATCAGCATCAAGCCACCAGACCAATCGACATTGCCTTTATAGTAATCACTCAGAGGGTTATTTAGCTCTACAGGTAAATTGGCCAATTGCCATTGACCTGCTAGATCAACATTCACCGCATAGTTTTTATTTACATTACCAGTATCAAAACTAAGCTGTAACGGTTGCCCGTACATCAACGCACTAATGTCGCTGCCCGTCACCACATCATTGGTGAACTGCACTTGGCCAGTGACACTTTCGAGCGCGATACCTGGTTCACTAATGAAAACAGGTGTTTTATCAAAATCGACTGTGCCCTTAATTACCGCATCTGCGCCATCGTATAAAGGAATACTAAGGTCAAGCTCACCGGTAATATCCCCTGCAATCTGCACCACATCAAGGGTTGAGCCAACGGAGTCTTTTAAAGGTGACAACTGAATAACTGCATTAGCGGCTGCAGCCTTAGTGGCTAAATCGGCTTTGACCACCAGTAAACTTTCATGATTCATGGTGGGAATACCAATATAGGCACCAGTGGCAGACACATCCATCAGCTGACCTTTATTTACCCATAAATCCATTGCTGCATTCTCAAACAGCGCTGATAGGTTGAGATCAGAGACAGCTGGCCAAGTCTGTTGGAACTCAAAATTGGCTTTATCGAGTGTAAAGTCTGCTTGAAAAATACCTGCACTCTGCGCATAAGGATAATCTTTAAAAGCACCATGCCACACGATCACGGCATCATCAGTTTTGCCTGCCTTCAACGCCCCAGTTAAATAAGTAACTAAGCCATCACTCATCCCTTTTAGTGGAAAGTAGCGATGTGCATTGGCCACATCGTTGATCTTAAGTTCAGCCAATAACGCCATGTGAGCGGCATCAGAAAACTCCAGTCGAGTTGAGGCATCAAGTGAAATATCGGCGTTACTAAAATGAACTTTGGGCAATGTGAGTACCGAGGTTTGGAAATCAAATTGACCAGAAAATGCTTGACCTTCTAGCGCTAAAGGCGCCTCGAAACCACCATCAAAGTCGACAATATACTGTTGCTTGGGCAGCAAAAAACTAACTGACTCGCCCGTTACCACCAATTTGGCATCGATAGGGCTAATACCGGGGATCCCATCATGTGCTTGCCAACTAACACCATCAATATCCGCCGACAAATTCGGCGGCTGGCTTGCTCGAGCCCACTGAAAGTGCGCGTTATCGACTTCCCCTTTAGGATCTAAAGATTGCCAAGTATATAACGCGGCTAAATCAACCCCTGGAATAAGTGGCAACAAAGGCAATACTGTGGCGAGATCCAACTTACTTAAATAAGCGTCGATACTATCGCCATCTTGCTTAGCACTCAGTATAGGCAATGGCCAATACTCATCATTAGTCGCAAACGTAAGATCGTGACTGCTAACCTGCCAGCCACTGTCATTCGGCTGCCAGCGCATAGCGCCCGACTTAATTTCGAACTTTTGTGCTTCGTCATTTAAGAGCCATTCCAGCCAGCTAGGTTGAAAGGCTACAGTTGCATCTTTTATCTCTCTATTGGCAAAGCTAACCCATGCCTCAAGGTTAACCACACCCTCGAGCTCCAGTCTCTTATCAGCATCAAATGGATTCGGTTGACGAGATGCCCACTCACCGATATCCAGTGATTCAGCAGCAAGATAAAACTGACCAATTAGAGATTCTGGTTTATAACCATCGCCCTTGATATCGACATTTAAAGAGAGCAGCTCAACCTCGGAGGCTTGCTCGTCCAAAAACAGTTTACCTTGACCACGATGGCGTTTAGCGGAGTTACGCCATTTCATATCTTTAATAAAGATAGGTCGATACTGGTGCTTGCTGCTCAGCAATTGCAGCCGAGCATTAACGATGGAGAAGCGTTCGAGCTGCTCGAGCATCAGTTTATAGATCCAGTCTGTTTCTACCTTGGCGCTCGATGAAGTCGAGCTTGACGCCAATCTGTCTAGATCCACTGCCACGTTCGCACCGTCAAAAATGACATCTTCAATCTGTGGTGTTGCTGTCAGCAGGCTTTGCCAGAAATCAAATTTTAAGTGAACTTGCTCAAAGAGCAGTGTAACCGGGAGGTTCTCTTGTGAAGGTAATACAAAATTCTTTACCGTTAATGCAGGGCCAAACGCTTGCCATTCAGCCTGCAATTGGCCTACTTGGACCTCAACTTGATACTGCTCATAGATATAATCGACCAGCTCCAACCTGACTTGATCAAGCTGTGGCAGTAAACCTCGAAACAGGCTAACGACTAGTGCAAAAAGCACCAGTACAATAGCCAGAGACTGCAGACAAACTCTTAAAAAATTAAACTTAACCGGTTTGGGTGACACTACATTATCACCACATCAAACTTGTTTTGCGCGTACATTGGCTCATTTTGTAAACGCACATGCTTTGAGATATACACTTCAAGCTCAGCTAACAGATGGCTCTCATCACCTTTAAGGCTGTGGTAAACCGCGGGGGCACAATAAACCAAAAACTCATCGGCATCATAGCCTCGGTTCAAACGAATGATCTCTCTAAATATTTCGTATGAAACCGTTTCTACCGTTTTTAAGCTGCCAGTTCCAAGACAAGAGGGGCATTCACCGCATAGCACATGCTCTAAGCTTTCACGGGTACGCTTACGTGTCATCTCAACTAAGCCGAGGCCCGAAAAACCACTAATATTAGTCTTAACTCTATCAACTGATAATGCAGCTTCAAGGCTAGAAAGCACACGCTTTTGATGCTCAGCTTCTAGCATATCAATAAAGTCGATAATGATAATGCCACCTAAATTACGTAGCCTTAGCTGGCGGGCAATCGCTTGGGTTGCTTCTAGGTTGGTATTAAAGATAGTTTCTTCTAGATTTCGGTGTCCGACAAATGCTCCGGTGTTGATATCAACCGTCGTCATTGCTTCAGTTTGATCGATAATCAAGTAGCCACCAGACTTAAGCTCTACCTTACGGCCTAATGCACGCTGCACTTCATTTTCAACATCATAGAGGTCAAAAATAGGAATTGGGCCATTATAGTGCTCAAGCTTATTAGCTATTTCTGGCATAAACTCATGGGCAAATTGCTGCAGCTCTTCATAGGTCTGATTTGAATCAACTTGAATTTGGTCGAGCTCAGTACCGACAAAGTCACGCACGATTCGAACGGGTAGTGCTAGGTCTTGATAGAGTAGTGATACGCCACGACGCTTACGACGCTCACTGACTTTTGCCCAAACACGTCTTAGAAATGCGGCATCTTGCACTAGCTCATCTTCACCTGCACTTTCAGCTGCGGTGCGGATAATAAACCCACCATCATCATCGACAAAGGGTTCAGTTATTTTTTTAAGCCTAGCGCGGATACTTTCACTTTCAATGCGCTGAGAAACACCAACATGGCTAGAACCAGGCATAAAGACCAGATAGCGAGACGGCAAGGTAATATCTGTGGTTAAGCGCGCGCCTTTAGTGCCAAGCGGATCTTTTACCACCTGCACCATAATATCTTGGCCTTGCCTAACAAGCTCTGCAATATCACGGACAACAAAATTGCCTTTTTCGACATCAGCAACACACTCTGTATGCGGCACAATATCTGAGGCATGTAAAAAAGCCGCTTTATCAAGGCCAATATCAACAAATGCAGCCTGCATACCTGGTAGTACGCGGCTAACCTTACCTTTATAGATATTACCAACCAAGCCACGCTTCATACGTCGCTCAATATGCACCTCTTGCAAAACACCATGTTCAACCAAAGCCACTCGAGCTTCAGTTGGTGTCACATTGATCAGCAGTTCAGAACCAATTTTTCGTTGTACTCTGCCTGGTACGATTCGACCTGTATTCAAAACTCACCCCACTTAGGGAAATAGCTAACTTAAAAAGGATTCGACGCTACTGAGTATTTTTACAACCACAATGTTCTTTTTATTAATTTGTAGGGTTATAAAACTTTCATCTCACACAACAACGCACGGGTTTCTACCAAAGGTAACCCAACTACTGCGGAATAACTTCCCTCAATAGCCTTTACAAAACTGCCTCCGAGTCCTTGGATCCCATATGCACCAGCCTTATCCATAGGCTCTCTTGTCGCTATATAAGCTAAAATATCAGCTTCGGTCATAGTGCAAAACTTTACGCCCGTTGTGACCAACTTACTGAGCGTTTTATCACCATCGGTAACGGCTACAGCTGTCATCACTTGATGCGCTTGGCCTGATAACTGAGTGAGCATTGCTTTAGCATCTGCATCATTTGCTGGTTTACCCAATATCTTGTCGCCTAGTACCACGATGGTATCGGAGCCTAACGCCACAATCTGACCATTATCAGGATGTAAATTAAGGCCCGCTAGTGCTTTTTCAGTGGCTAAGCGCACCACAAATTCTTCAGCCAACTCACCACTGCGGTGGCTCTCATCAATATCTGTTGCCAGAATATCGAAATTAAATGAAGCGCTTTCAGTTGAATTCAAAAAACCTAATTGGGCCAATAATTCTTTGCGTCTTGGTGACGCCGAAGCGAGTACTAACTTCATTCTACAATACCTATTAGCTCACACTTAGCAAAGAATATGCAGTGCAAGTGGAAAACAATTAAACAAGGATAGTGACCAGCTCAACTCACTAACGGACTTTATATAAACGTCTGACACGGCGTAAGATCCAGAATATCCAAGGCCACATGACCAAGCTTGAAAATGCTGGATAAAACAAGGTTATGTCAAAAGTTGCTGTGCCAGTGACAAACTGTACCCAGAAAACAATCAGGTTATACAGTGCCACTTGAGTGGCCACTAGCAAAGCTTGTTGCCACATAGGGAAATTGCGCAAGCGTTGAAAGTGCAACACTACCACATACACCACAATCGACATCGCAAAGGCACGAATACCTAGCGTCGCCCCCAGCAAAATATCCAACATCACACCCAGCAGCCAAGCCGTGAGTATGTTGTATCTATGTGGTAACGCCATCGCCCAGTATATAATAACGAGCAATAACCAATCTGGCCGCCATGCCTGTACTAACTCTGGCAATGGCATAATCTGAAACAGCATCGCCACTAATAAGCTCAGCCAAACGATCCAACGACCATTTGCGACATGTAAACTCATGGTGTCGCCTCCTTGCTGGCTGCTATAACTGCTTTCACATCTTCAGGTGTAATCAATTCTTCTTCATCGGCTTCTATATCAGGCCAAATTAACAGCAAATAGCGGATACGATCTAATGCAGCCAACGGCTGTGCAATCACCGTGGCGTAATTTTTACCATCATCTTTTTCGACCGACATCACCCGAGCAACTGGGTAACCTTCAGGGAATCGCTTACCTAAACCGGAGGAGACTAATAAATCCCCAGCGCGTACATCAGTACTTTTAGCTACATGGCGCAGCTCAAGCTCATCTATAGAACCTGTACCTATTGCCATCATGCGCACGTCATTACGGGTGATTCGAACGGGAATGCCATGGGAAGTATCAGACAACAGCAACACTCGGCTAGTGAGCTCACTCACCTGTACCACTTGACCGACGACACCTTGAGCATCAACCACTGGCTGGCCAACAAAAACACTGCTACGAGATCCGCGATTAAGCACTACATATTGATGAAAAGGATCGCTGGCGACCTCCATCACTTCAGCAACCACTTTTTTAGAATCCATATGTACTGGAGAGCCAAGCAAACCCCGCAAGCGATCGTTTTCCTGGCGTAGATGTTCAAAACGCTGTAAGCGCTCGCTCATCAGCAATTGCTGGCGTAGCAGCTCTTTGTTTTGCTTAGCCAACATATTGCGAGTTGCTAGACTTTCAGCGGACTCGTCGAGCAATACCCCAGGGATATTGGCGACATACTGCAGTGGACTTAGCAGTGAAGAGAGGGAATTGCGCACAGGCTCAAGCCTGTCATTAGCGACAAGTAAAATCACTGACATGATGACAGCTAAGGTCAATCTAAATTGGTTGGATATACCGCGAACAAAAATAGGTTTCATAAAAAGCTAGGGCGGTAATCACCGCCCTTTTTAACCGTCTTAATTTTCTTCGGAGAATAGGTCGCCACCGTGCATATCGATCATCTCGAGGGCTTTACCGCCACCACGAGCCACACAAGTGAGTGGGTCGTCAGCAATCATGACAGGAATACCTGTTTCTTGCATCAGTAGACGATCCAGATCGCGAATAAGCGCACCACCACCGGTCAATACCATGCCGCGCTCTGAAATATCAGATGCCAATTCTGGTGGAGACTGCTCAAGTGCAACCATAACAGCACTAACGATACCTGATAATGGCTCCTGCAGTGCTTCTAAAATTTCGTTACTGTTTAAAGTAAAGCTACGAGGTACACCTTCAGCAAGGTTACGACCGCGAACTTCAATTTCTAATACTTCATCACCAGGGTATGCAGTACCAATAGTGTGCTTAATACGTTCAGCCGTTGCTTCACCAATTAAGCTACCGTAGTTACGGCGTACGTAGTTGATAATAGCATCATCAAACTTGTCACCACCGATACGTACAGATGAAGAATAAACTACGCCGTTTAGCGAGATAATCGCCACTTCTGTAGTACCACCACCGATATCAACAACCATCGAACCGGTTGCTTCAGAAACCGGAAGACCTGCACCGATTGCAGCAGCCATTGGCTCTTCAATCAAATACACTTCACGAGCACCCGCACCCATTGCAGATTCACGAATAGCGCGTCGCTCAACTTGGGTAGCGCCAACAGGGACACAAACCAAAACACGAGGGCTTGGGCGGAACACGCTGTTGTTATGCACTTGCTTGATAAAATGCTGTAGCATTTTTTCAGTGACGTAAAAGTCAGCAATCACACCGTCTTTCATTGGGCGAATTGCTTGAATGTTTCCAGGAGTACGACCTAGCATCTGCTTAGCTTCAGTACCGACGGCCGCAACCGACTTCTGACCCGAACCCGTTCGTTCTCCACGGATGGCAACCACTGAAGGTTCGTTCAGAACGATGCCCTCTTCGCGGACGTAAATTAGCGTATTTGCTGTACCCAAATCGATCGAAAGATCATTAGAAAAAATGCCGCGTAGCTTCTTGAACATGTAACCAGCCTGTCTCAGTGGAGTCGAAGAAAAAAGAAATCAGGTAACTTTATCATGCTCTGTATATTCCACAAGGCCGTAGACGTTAACATTTGCTAATGAAGCTAAGTTTTTTGCAAAAACGAGGCAAACTGTGAGTCAATAGTTTGCCACGGTCACGGCTTGATGACGCTTAGTTAACTTCTCGCCAATATATAATGCGATCGTGGCCTCTATAGGTACCAAAGAAAGCTGTCGCTCTTGGGTCTTCCAGTGCACCACTATCATAGTTCCAATACCACTGTAGCCACTTATCAACATGCAGCTGTAAACCCACCTCGCCTTCGGCATTAGGTGCAGGGAAATAGATAAAGCTATTGCCTAAGCCTATCGAGCCTGTTTTACCGCTGCCACTGGTATTGGTGAAGCCCTCGACGGCGCCAAGCCCGGCATCTGGCGTGAGCACTAAGCCAGTATCCTCGACAACGGTTGCGGTGGTGGTATCGAAAACAGAGCAGCTATCCTGAGCATTGCTGACCCACTCGGCACTGGCATTTACGTATTCAGTGCCAAGCTCAAGACGCAGCTCTTCCGATGACGGTCCATAGGCATTTTGCATCACTAAACGGCCATAACGCATTTCAAAGCTGTCATCTTTGGCTATGTCTTCGAAGGTAAAACCGCTACAAGCAGCAGCTGAGTTCTCTTGATAACAGATACCGTCAGTGTCTTTGAGATCATTCACCTCAAGGCTGAGTTCAAAGACGGCATCAAAAGGTGTTATTAATGCTGTGGTGCGATTGTACCTTAGTGTACCGTCGACCAAATAGGCCGATCTGACTTCAGTGTCAGTACCATCAAGATATGCAACAGTGCGAGTATTAGCTTCTAACTCTTCTAGCACAGGGAATGTCGAGCCGGCAATATTACTGAATGCTCGATTAGTCCATTGGCTTTGATACTTCCACCAGTTGTCCACCTGATAGTTTTTCGTTTGATTTCCATCGATATTTTTACCAAGCACCAGCAACTTAGGTTCAGCCCCAGTTTTGAATAAAAACGGTTCGTCCATATAAGTAAACACACCACAACTTGCTTGAGGCGCCGGATTGTTAGGAGTTACCGTTAAGTAATAGGGGGTAAAGCGCCCAATATTTTCAGTCGTAGCTCCCGGGATACTATAACCAAAATAGCTGCCAACTTTAGGCTCTACTGAAAAAGTAAAAATACCCACTTCAGACACTGATTGCGCGATCATTTGCTCACCAGCATTTTGTTCATATTCATTTTTGCCCAAAGTGCCAGCTTCACCACCTTCAGCAACTGTTGGGCTGATAAGCTCATGAGTCAATAGCATTTCGTCATGAGAAAAGTTGGGGGTAATCGCATTGCCACTACAGATATCACTGTCGCTATCTGACTCCCAAGCCATAGCTTTTACCTTGATATCAAACTCCTCTCCAGCTCTTTTGTATTTCGCACTGCTAACACTGCAGTTGGCACAGGAATCGGACTCTAAACAGATCCCCACAGGCCGGCGAACAAACTTATTACTACCGTCCATCACTAGGCCTGCTTCATCACCTGTGCCGCTATATCTAGCGTTTAACTGCACCTCACCCGCATCGGCATAGTTAACATCAATTTTAGCTTCGCCATTCTCATCAAAATTAAGGTTCAGGCTCTCAGCTGTTGCCAAAGAGATACCGACTTCCTTTTCAACACTGGCTGATTTAACCGAGATCTTCATGGTGCCTGTCGTAGGGTCTGAATAATCACTCCAGAAATTAAGCGATTTGGTTTGGCTCTTAAATGCAGGCACACACGCTTGACCAGCATCACCTTTCTTAACAGCTTTTACTAAAATATCCGTTGAAGGCTTATTTGAAAGCTCATCAGGGATCTCAAAAATAAAACCGCTTTCGGCAAAGGCAAGCGTACAACTAGCGGTATTTAACGCTCCACTACCTTGCCTACAAAGAGTGTTACTGCCTGCTACTGTTGATGGGAAAGAACTAGAAACACCAATAGTCACAGGTGACACCGTATTGGAACGCAAACTCACTGTTGCCGAGCCATTGACTAAATTAACCACATTGCCACCAACCCAACCACCATTAGTCATTGATGCTGGAAGTAGGTTTGCAGTAACGGGATCAGTAAACAGATCGCACTCAGCATTACGACAAGCTCTTATGGTCATCTCTTCAGCATTACAGGTTAGTGGGCTACTTGAGTAATCAAACTCAAAGTGATGCACTAGTTGACCTAAAGGGTTTGAATCTAAAGCACAAACTTCAAAGTTATCGATTTCATGGTTGTTATTAGCCCCACCTGTTGAGCCCGTTATAGATAGATAGAAATCATCAGGAACGCCGCCCTGTTCAGAGATATTTCTTGCATCAAATTCAGGTACTAATATTTGAAAACCGTTGCCGTCTTTGATATCCCGCTCAACTAAAACTAATGCTTGACCTGCTACTCGCGAGTCAACTGTTATTCTATACCTATGATTGGGCGAAGCTGTATTAGTCGGTCTTTTATCAATAGCCGGGTTTAAATTGGCTGCAGTGCCAGCTAAGTACATATAACTAGAGTTAGCTGAACCACGGATTGTGACGGATTGAGTTCTAAACCCGGGTCCTCCGATTTTGCCCTCGGTTGGATTGGAGAAGTTACCATACTCATCTAACCCCACCCCCATCCAACCGCCAGCAAAACCTGGGGTACCATTATTACGCTGAGCGTACCCTAATGCTCCGCCAAAGCTGCCTGGTTGTGGAGTGATTGATGCATCAGATAAAATAATCGCTACACCATCACCACCCGTTCCTGACGAGGGAGACCAAGCGTAGTAGTCAAACTCGACTTTTACGAAGTTATCAGCCGCCGGAAATAGGCGTTGATAAGTGCTCGATGTTGCTTGATTACCTCTTGCTGGGGTAATGCGCATTCGATTAGATTCAATTGCAGGAGCCGTAGAGTTACCAAGGGTTTTAATTGCCCAATCGCTTCCGAGGTCATCCCGATTAAAATCATCATAAAAACACTGTAGAACAGGCGTTTCATCGTCATATGACAGCGCTACAAAAGCGTAATTTTCAGCAATATGAGTACGTTCTGAATCTTGATACTGATCCTCATCAACACCAATACTGACTTTATCGTTTGTAAGCACACATCGTCTTAACCAGCCACCATCAGGACCATTTCTCGAACTTTTACCTGCAACAAAAACCGGCGGCGTATCAAAACCAGTAAGATTGCTTTCATAGGCACATTGAGCATCTAGATTTTGGACTGTACTTCTAGGAATAGTCCAATAACCACTATCGAAATGGTATTTAGTCTGTTTGCCATTAAGCGAGATAGTACCGTTGCCACTTTCCAATGCTAAATAGGCAATATTTTCACTTTGTAACTGATTGAGTTTAGTGTTCGCGGGCTGACAGTATTTATTACCATAGCCATTACCTGAACCAGCATTGACCACTTCAGAGACATCCATTCCAATGGAAATTTGACTGCCATTAGGATCTGCAATACTCGATAGCCAGCAATTATTATTAGTCGATTGAATTTGACTAAGTACCACATCGAAGCTTTCGCTTAAAGAGACACTCTCATAGCTGCCAAGAGCTTTATAAAGCACCTCATCAACAGCCTTAATGCCAGCCTCAAATTTAGTGCCGTCAGAAAATTCGTGTGTTCCTGCAGTGGTGGCAATCCAGTGAACTTCTTCCATCGGCTTAGCGGAAATATCGGAACCTTGAGGTGAACGCTGACTCCAACTAAAGCCTGTATTTGAAATGCTAGTGATAAAAACAGATGCAGGGCCGTCACTACTATTTGGGGTACTTTCGGTAATTGTTGGCATTAAAAAAACCAACGGCGTAACACCAACCTCAAAAGCTGTATCAAACGAGACTGTGCCAGACGTTGCTTTGCCAAATTGGAAGTTCAATGCTTGCGGTGGGCTAACATCACAGTTAGGGCTTACTGAAATTGCACTTGCTTGATCAGTAAAGTCAACGACGGCACCGCCTTTTAGTTCAATTTTTTGAGCCGTAACGGCTCCTGTTAATCTTGAACTACCCTCTAACAAGACATCATCTTCAGCAACTATATGTGCATTCAATGACACCCCACCATTCAACTTGATATCATCATAGCTATAAATGATGAAACGAGAAGCATCGGCTGGTGATGAATCATTCTGAATGTCATAGCCGCCTTCGATAAAGAAACTCACCACGCCAGTCGCAGGAAAAACAAGAGTGACACCGTTAGCTATTTCCAGATCTCCGATCCAATACTGCCCTGCAGCTAATTCTAACCTTCCGCTTGTTGCTTGCAGTGTTTTCAGTTTGTAAACACCATCCACACCAGTAAATCTTAGAGTTCTATCTGCCCCACCATCCAATTTAACATCGCCATATTCACCCGCTGAAATTTCGATGGTTTTGTTATTCCAAACTGGGGGACCTACATTATTATTGCTGTTTGACTCACACTGCGCGAATGGAATCCTTTCAGCGGGCAATTGCGCAAGCACTCCAGACGCTTTGCATTCCTTTCCATTATTACTATTGCTAGGAAAACAAGACTTTCCATTGTCATCAACTTTCCTTGATGGTAGTTGACCATTTTGAGGTGCATTGAGTAGAGATGCCGATGATTCAAACTTAATCTCACCATCAGAAGCAATTGAGTTTGTTCCTTCAATGAAAGTTTGACTCCAATCAGCTGCTTTTACACTCGGTGTCAAAAACAATATTGAAACGAGTACCGACATGAGACAAAGATTAAAAATATAAACTAACCTAATCACGGGCTTCGACCTCCACGGTGCGGTTAACACGGATACAACTGGCATCGCTATTGCTGCCCGAGTCACATTGTCCAGTGCTGCAAGTGGCTGTACTGGTAATCAAATATTGCGTCATGTTTATCGGTAGTGTTGTAGTAGTCACAGCATTACAATTGATAATAACAGAGCAACCATGAAAGCCGACTAAACCTGTATCAGTTCCGATATTCCATGGCACTCCAGTAGGGTTGGCGTTACAGGTTCCTACACCGACTTGATCAACTGGAAATAGTTCAGCTAAAGCCCGATCGGCACCACTATTGGCCGCAGCGAAAGCGCGAGTGCCCCAAACTTCAAGGCTGATTTGCTGGTCTGCATCATCGAGTACATTGATAAGCGTCGCTGCCAGTAAGAACATCACAGTGATGATAAACACACCAATGATCAATGCACTACCGCGCTGCTTGGCTAAAGGCTGTTGAAGAGTATGCTTCATTCTATTCTGCGACGGATTAGGGAACATTGATCACCTGCACTTGATGATGATACTGCAGCGTTTGCCCCTGCACATCAAACAGCGGGTTGAGATGTACCATGGCATTATTTTGCAATGTGCCAGGCGTGTATGTCATCGGGTTATTCACCGCTATGGTATTAGCGATATTCTCAGCCATTAATACCGCAGTCCCCATACTCGCTGGAGCTGGTTGGGTTGTCGGGTTATTAAATCCGTAGCCAGCGTAGCGATTAAGCTGAGCGAGATCATCAGTCACTTTCTCAAAGCAGTAACTTACCGCTCCTGTCACCCCAAAATAACGTTGCCGTGGCGACATTTCAGTAAACTGCACTGTGTTGTCAAACTCAACATTGGTGGCATTGGTAACTGCACTATTGGTAATCTCTTTTATCGAAAATAACTTCCCCGTAGTACCATTGGCAGAGGTGTAAACGTCTGCAGGCTTTAACGGATAGATGAGTAATTGCTGATCTTTCGTTAGCGGGGCGCTATTACTTGCTTGCATCACTGTAGCGCTATTCGCAGCAGGTAAAGGGGCTACTGGCGCTAGAATATAGGAAGCGCTAGAGGCAATAGGCATCATCTCAACACACTGCCAATCGTTGCCACTACTGCGAACACGAATGCTATTGGGCACTGCGTTACGCATATCTCGAGTCATACGTTCTATCGCGAAGCGGCTTTGGCTCATCACCTGCTCTACCGAGGTTGAATCGATAAAAATCCGTGTGCCAAAAATTAGAAAGCTGCTTACCCCGAGCACCAATATACCGAGGATAATGATTACAGTGACCATTTCAACTAAAGTGAAGCCACGAGTATTACGACGCAGAGCAAATGTTAATGCCTTAGACATTAATAATTCCTCCGTATCGCGTTATAGGTGATCACTTCACCGCTTGGCGTTGTGACATTAATAGTTACCAATTTACTGTTTAAGCTGGGTGGATTGTTGTGCGTAACGATTACTTCTAAGTCGTAATTGATGTAACGACTGGCATAGGTGTCATTACTATTGAGCATGTTATCGCTAATTTTCAGCCCGTGATAATCATCAACATCGTTAAAGTCATTACGACCTTCTGTGGCGTCTGGGCCAAAATCACTCTCATCAGTACAAACTTCCCCAGCAGGCAGACCCAACAGCGGTTTTGCAACGGCACCACAAGCAGGCACGCCGCCATTCGCATTGGTATTTTGATCATAACGCTTGCCCCAAATCTCGTTCAATATCGAGTGAGCTAGCTCTGCCGAGCGCACTCGATGCAAGGTATCCGCGGCTCTTTCAGCTTGGGGAAATAACATGGTACTGAGCATCACAAAAGCGATACTGATAACCACCATACCAACCACAAGCTCAACTAAGGTAAACCCCTTATGAGATGTCTTGGAAGGATTTATCGCACAACTAGCCCGCATGGATATAACCCTCCGACTCAATTGCAATAAACTGAGTTTCATCAGCGAGAACGGTAATGCAGCGGCCACTGCAAAGGCTACCATTCACTATAGGTACGCCTTGGGCATTAAACTCGACGTTGAAATTGGTGGTTGTGGTATTGGTTAACACTAATGAGGCACCGCCTTGAAAGGTTTGTGCTGCGTCAGTTCGGGTCGGTGTGCCACTGCAGTCGCCATTATAACGCGAGACTTGATACTGACTAGCTGTAACAGACAAGCGATAACAACGGTCTTGGTTATTCATCGCCATAATCTGCACTTTTCGCAGTTCAGCAATAAACTCTTCTCGCAAGGTAAAAGCACTGTAACTAGAGGTGGTAAAAAGACGCGGAATCACCACCACCGAAAGAATGGCTATAAGAATAATAGTGGTCACAAGCTCAACTAAGGTGAAGCCTGCGCGTCGATGCGCTGTAAGCATTGTCAGTCCTGATTGATGCCGCGGAGTATGTCTAAATTCGAACAAGGTGCTATATTTGAAAGCAATTGGTTCTAGTTCTAGGCTCGTGCACTAGCAGTGCTAGCTGCTAATACTGCAAACACTTATTCCCAGTGTGTAACAGTTTAATAAGTATGGCAAATAAAACGAGTTAGTAACGGTATTAGTTACAAAAAAGGCCTGCTTAGCAGGCCTTAGTCATTAACTTTTCGATTTAGCAGTCATCAGCAGACGGAACCGCACCGTAAACAGGTGGTGTTGTAGCATCATCAGCTTGAGTATATTTGAACTTACAATCGCTAGGTGCACCTTTCTGTGACATTTCAATTTCAACTGGGTCACTACTCGCTACTGGAGTGAATACCCAATCTGACTCTGTAATATCTAAAGCTTTGACAATTTCATCCTTAGTAGCTTGAATATAACCATAGTTAAGCGTTACATCACCCACTTTGGGTAAAGGAGCGTCTGTATCAGTTGATACTTTCTTCTCAAAGCCACCAATAGCAGCTTTGGAATAATACAAAGAGTTACCACTTTGCAAAGCAGCTTTCATACCTTGAAGCGCAGATGCACGAGCATCGCCTTGTAAGTTAATAAATTTAGGTGCTGCGGTTACCGCAAGAATACCCAAAATAATAATAACTACCACTAATTCAATTAGTGTAAAACCATTTTGCTTTTGCATCTATGAGCTCCGATTAGCAACCGTTGTCGGTAATAACGTATGTAGGGTTTGTGTTTTCGTCTTCAGCTTGAGTGTAAACAAGTTTACAAGCAGTAGCAGCATCTACGTCTTCAGCTGGTGCACCATTTTGGGTAATTGTCATTGAACCACCAGCGACATCAGATACAACCCAATCCGGATCGTCAGCTGCAACACCAAAGTCGGTATCCATGGCATTGTTGAGCTCTGCTACTGTTGCTTGTAAGTAACCAAATTGAGTCTCGGCGTTATCTGCAGCGCCTATATCAACGTCACCATAAGGATCGTCACCGATTTTCTCTTCACCAGCCAAAGCTGCTTTTGCAAAAACCAGGCTGTTAGCACTTTGAATTGCGCCTTTAACACCTTGAAGTGTTGAAGCACGTGCATCGCTTTGTAGGTTGATAAATTTAGGTGCTGCAGTCACTGCCAAGATACCTAGAATAATGATAACAACCACTAATTCGATTAGGGTAAATCCATTTTGTTTTTGCATATTGATATTCATGTTAATTCCTCAAAATACGAGTTACAGCTGATGGAAGCTCTTAATCTAAACCACGCACCAGCTACAAAAAATTAGTTAATAAAGCTTTGAACCTGACCGTTACCTGGGCTGTAAGTAACCCCTTTACCATCAGTTAGCTCCGCTGATTCAGGTACGCCAGTCCCATCGGTTAGAACTAACGATTCAACCAAATGGTACACACACAAATCTAGACCAGCGACATCATTACCATCAATATCAATACCAATCCCATCGCTATTATCTCCGCCTACGTTAGGCTGGATACTCACAACATACCTTTGTTTACGCGCATCTTGGCTAGCAAAAACATTCCGTGGAGCATTCTGCAGTACCGTATTGAAAACTTCACTACAACGAGTAACATTCATTGCAGTTGCTGAGTTCCCACCGGTTCCCGTCGGGAAACCAAAACGTGTATCTAACTGAACACGTGCACCATCAAGTACGACATTATCATTACGACGCCCATCGACTTCCCACTGTGAGCGCACAAAGCTCACTGCTGTAGCCAAACCACCAGAAACGCCATCAACACTGGCATCTTCTGCTTCTTCAGTTACATTCAAAAAACGTGGGATTGCTGTTGCTGCCAACAAGCCCAAAATTACAATCACAATTACTAATTCGATAAGGGAGAAACCCTTCTGATACTGTCTAATCATTTTAATCCCCATTTGGTTATATGCTTATTCTATCAGCTTGTTAAAAATAGAAAACAGATAATTTCACTATTTACTTTACCCCTGTCAAAAAAATGACCCTGCCAGAACCTATTTGATAGCTTATACTTCCGCCACTTTCGCCAATATACCGACACACGCCTGAATTGGAATTGAACTTGGTGACAATTTGTTGCGAATAACCAACCCCCAACAATTCATCAATCAGATCACGACAACCAGTAACCGTTGTTTCACTGGGCAGTGGCCAACCACCTTTTGCCATGGAGACAAAACCAGTTGATTCAATATCTCCATCTAATTCACTGCGCCAATCTAATTTTAACTGTGCAGGTTTACCTCTAATCAGCCACTGAGAGCGGATAACGCCCAAAGTATTCAGTAGCCTATTATGATCAACCTGAATATGTTGCTGGCCTGCCTGCTTAATACTGCCAAAATAATTAAAAGCTAAATAGGATAATACTAACAGTAGTATAACTAGCGAAAAAATCTTGCCAAAAAGCGTTAAAAGTTCATTATCAGCCTTTTGTTGACTAAGCACAGGTACTACCTACAAAGCCCATTAGCTGCCACCCTTAACAACATTGAGCATATCCCACATCGGCAGGTATATGCCTAATGCAAGTACCAATACAATACAGGCAACAAAGCCAATCAGTATCGGCTCTAACTTTGCCGTTAAGTTTTTAAGGTCGTAATCGACTTCACCTTCATAAAAATCTGCCGCATCATTAAGTAACTGATCTATTTGGCCTGTCTCCTCACCGACGGCAACCATCTGTAGCACCAGTGGTGTGAATAGTTGACTGCTATTATGTACCCGCAACATTGAATCACCCGACTCAATCCCGCGCCTCATGGCCACTATGCTGTCATGCATATAGGCATTATCAACCGCATCGGCAACTAGGCTAAGCGCTTGAGTCATAGGAACACCAGCGCTGAGCATCATCGAAAAACTGCGGCAATAACGAGACAAGGTCGAGCGCTCAATAATACTGCCAACAGCAGGAATATTCAGTTTCCAGCGATCCCATTGCCGTTCGCCCTTTTCGGTACTGTGCCAATACCGAATGCCAACAAAAGAGGCGACTAGCACCACGATCATCACCGGCCAGTAATTAACAAATAGGCTGGAAGTATTAATCAGTAACTTGGTTGCCCAAGGCAAGTCAGCGCCAAAGCGTGAGAACATCTCGGCAAACTTAGGGATCACCATAATATTGAGGATCACCATGGCTATCGCGATAGCGATTAGAACAAATATCGGGTAACGCATAGCGGCTTTTATACGCCTGCGGGTCTCTTGTTCGCGCTCGATGTATCCTGATAGTTGAATAAAGGCATCTTCTAACTTACCGGTATTTTCGCCCACGTGGATCATCGACACAAAAAGCGCATCAAATACATCAGGATGCTGGTTCATCGCAGAGGACAGCGGCCTACCCGATGTTAGCTGCTCAGAAATATCATTTAAGGCATCTTTCATGCGTTGTGAATGGGTAGTTTCAGAAAGACCGGCGATAGCTCTTAAAATCGGAATGCCCGAACGCGTTAATGAATACATCTGCCGCGTAAAAATCTGTAACTCATCAAGTGCGACTTTGCCCTTGAACAATGACTTGAGCGAAAACTGCTTCACCTCTTTGGCAAGCGATAACTCAAGCGGGATCACACCACGAGACATCAGTTGGTCAGCCGCGACGCTTTCTGAGCTAGCATCTAACTGGCCAGTCACCTGCTCTCCTTGAGCGCTGCGTCCACGATACTGATAACTTGGCATTATGCTCCCTCACCGATCACGAGCGTGTCATCACTAACATCTTCAACCAACTTAGCAACCTCTTCAATGGTTGTCATCCCTTGGGCAAGATACTCTAAGGCTGAATCTGCTAACGGGGTAAAATTAGGGCTATTATAAGCGGCATTAGTAAACTCTTGCGGATTACCTGAGCGCATCGCATCAATCATCGGCTCGTCGAGCTCTAAGATCTCAAACACACCAATTCGACCACGGTAACCACTACCATTACAACTCTGACAACCTGAGCCTGCTCTAAAGGTCGCATTTGAAAAGTCTAGCTTGCTAACAGTAGACAACCAGACTTTGTCCTGTGCAGTAAGCGTGTAAGGGCTAGCACAGTTTTGACATACCCGGCGCACCAAGCGCTGAGCGATAATCACTCTAAGTGCACTGGCGACAAGATAAGCCGCCGCCCCCATATCTAACAGTCTTAACGCACTGGTTACCGCATCATTGGTATGCAGCGTTGAAAGGACAAAGTGACCGGTTAATGCACCACGCAGGCCAATCTCCACTGTCTCTTGGTCTCGCATCTCACCCACCATGATAATATCGGGATCTTGACGCAAGGTCGTTCTGAGTACGTTAGAGAAATCCAGGCCTATCTTATGGTTAACTTGCACCTGGTTAATGCGCGGCAGCTGATACTCTACCGGATCTTCAACGGTGATGATTTTTCTGTCAGCGGTATTTAATTCGCTCAGTACACCGTACAAAGTGGTGGTTTTACCACTACCCGTTGGCCCTGTAACCAGCAACATACCGTGAGGACGCTTAATCTGTCTTCTAATGCGCGCCAACATCTCGGGCGGCATGCCGGTCTCGTTCAGTGTTAATAAGCCTGCGGATTGATCCAGCAAACGCATAACCACTGATTCGCCATGGTAGATGGGCATGGTAGACATACGCACATCTATTTTATGGCCTTTAATCTCCATATGGAAACGACCATCTTGCGGCAAACGTTTTTCAGAGATATCAAGCCCAGCCATCAATTTCAGGCGCAATACCAATGCTGCAGCAATATTCACTTCCGGCAAAACATTTTCATGTAACTGCCCATCAATACGTTGGCGGATCCTTAAGGCATTTTCACCAGGTTCGATATGGATATCCGAGGCACGCATCTGCACCGCATCTTCAAATATCGACTGCAATAACTTAACAACTGTGGTTTCGTTGTCACTATCGCCATCAGTTAGATTAGCCAGATCGAACAGATCATCAGCGGCATACTCCTCCTCTAACTTACCGGCTATTTCTGCGATCTCTTCTGTACGACGATAAAGATTATCAAAAGCATCAAGTAGCTGATTTTCGGTGACGACCGCAATTTCTATTCTCTTTGGTGCCAGCAAGCCTTCTAAGGTATCCATCGCTTGCAGATCGGCGGGATCGCTCATGGCGACAACTGCAGACTCGCCTTTATCTTCAACCACCAAAGCGCGGTATCTACGTGCCTGAACCTCAGGTAAAAGCCCAACAACAGTAGAGGATATTGAGCGCTTACTGATATCTAAAAACGGAATATTGAGCTGCTGTGACAAGAACTTTAGTAACTGCTCTTCAGTAATACAGTTGAGATCGATTAGCGTGCGCCCGAGCTTCTTGCCCGAGTTTCTTTGTTCACTAAGGGCTTGGCCGAGCTGCTCGTCAGTAATGATGTGCTCTTGAACGAGCAGATCACCGAGCCGCATTTTTAACTTAGGTTTCACTAGTATGCTCCTAACTGCACCAATCGATTATCGACATAAGCTTGCGCTTGCGATGACAGGTTTCCTTGTGCCAAGGCTTGATTGTAGGCATTTTTAGCCTCGGTATAGTTCTTTTGTGCATCAAGCGCATAGCCGAGTCCCATCCACCAACGTCCTTGGCTAGGTTCATTTTTAGCAAGCTGCCTAAAACTCTGTTCTGCGACTGGAAAATTCTGCTCTTTTTGAGCGAGATCGCTCTGCTGATGCCATTTTTTTACCGCCAGCGGGCTGGTATCGGGGATCTGCGCTAAACTGCTCAATGCCTGCTTATTTTGTCCGGCAGATTGCTGCACTCGAGCAAGCAATAGTGCATATTCATATTCCTGTGGAAATAATAATTGTCCCTGTTTCAATAACAGAGCAGCCTCAGAGAGCTTATTTTGGCCATAATAAAGTGCTGCTGCTTGTCTCCTCGCCTGATGGAGCGCAGGGTTATAGGATAAAGCTGCTTTATAGTAAGTTAATGCATCGCTGTGTAAGCCTTGCTGCTGAGCGTCGTTAGCCAAAATCATCTGCTTTTGTGCTAGCTGCTGTGGGGTTAACTTCACCTCTTTAACCGCCATATTACTGCCGGAATATCTATCTCGATTTTCCCGTTTAGCCGGCGCAATACTCATCGAGCTCACTGTTTTCTTAGCAAGTTGTTTGTCTTCAGCTTGACTCGATGTTGTCTGAGCAATGACATCGACTTGATTGCTCTTCACCGGTTTAGTCTCTGCTTGCGGCGTTAATGCATTATCTGCCGTCACTTTGTCTGCTGCTGTGCTTTCTGCCACCGGGATATTTTTAGCAACTCTAACTACATCAACGGGATTATCTTTAACAGCTTGAGTGATAACTTCAGCATCAACATCAACAGTATCAATCACAGTCGGTGGAACAGTACCTGGCTTAACGCCATCAACGGCGTCACTTGAACTAAGTTCTTGTTGTGTTGCTGGCAACTGAGTTACGTGATTCTGCTGCGCCACTAGCTGGTTAGCCTCTGTATCAGTCGACACAGTTTCCATAACAAAATAAACGACTAAACCGCCAAGCAATAATGATAATGAGCAGGCAAAAAACAATGGCCGCTTTGACTGGCGCTTTGGCATGACTGCACTTTGTGGCTTAGCCATGCTTTCAATACCATGAGGCTGCTGTCGTTTATCTAAGTCTTTGAGCATTTTGTTGATGACACTCATGCAACGCCTCCTTTTAGCCAATAAATAACAGCGGATATCATGCCAATGATTGCGCCTATCGCTAATAGCCAAGCTAACAAAGAAACCTTGGATACTGTGGCATCTTCAGTGTCAGCAATAGCGGCATCAACGTGCTGTTTCGAAATCTTAATAGCGCCTTCTCCAAAGCAAACCAGCAACGCTTTGTGGCACAAAATATTAATGAGTCTTGGGATCCCTCGCGCAGCTTTCGCTAAACGTTTCGAATCCAAAGGGGTAAATAACGTTTCACCTTCACTTCCAGCGACTTGCAGGCGATGCTGAATGTAGGCCGATGATTCCTCTAATGTGAGCGAGCGCAAACTATAACTAAAGGTGATCCGCTGCCTTAATTGTCTAAATTTACTTTGAGCTAACCTTTCATCTAGTTCTGGTTGGGCAAACAACACCACTTGTAACAGCTTACGGCTCTCTGTTTCTAAATTAGTAAATAATCGCAACGCTTCTAAACTGTCATCGGGCAGCGCTTGCGCTTCATCTAACACCAAGATAATGGAGTGGCCATGTGCACTGAGTGCCATCAATTGCTGTTGAATCAGTCCGGTGAGTTGCTGTTGACCTATTTGAGCAGAATGTTTAAGCCCTAGCTCCATTGCCACCGCCCAACGAAGCTCGTCGGGGGTTAAATATGGATTAGGCAGATAAGCACAATGAAATCGCTCAGGCAGCTCGTTGATAAGCTTTCTACAAATTAAGGTTTTACCGGTGCCGACTTCACCCGTCACCTTGATAAAACCCTCTCCGGTTTGCAGCGCTGTTTGCAGCACTTGTAATGCTTCTACATGCGGTGCTAAACCGAAGAAAAATTCTGTATTCGGCGTCAATGAAAATGGCGTTTCAGTTAACCGAAAATGCTGCAGATACAAGCCTACTCCTCCTCAGGATACCAACGGTCAAGCAGCTCTTGAGAGCGCTTAAGTTCAGTCTCCCAAGTATCTGCGCCAACGACCACAGGTTTAAGCAAGATGACCAATTCTGTTTTGACAGTAGAATTGGCTCGGTTAGTAAACGCCTCACCTAAATACGGAATGTCGCCCAGCAGTGGTACTTTTGAGACCAGCTCGACATTTTCACTCTTCATCAAACCACCAATCACCACGACGTCGCCACTTGCGGCTTTAATCACAGTATCGGATTCACGAATTTCGCTCTGCGCTAATGGTAGCTCTAATGTGCTATCGGAGATTTTAATGGTTTTCGTCTGCTCTTTAATATCAATAACAGATGGGTGAATGTGTAATAACACATTCCCTTCGGCATCAATTTGCGGAGTCACATCAAGTGCAATACCAGAGAAAAACGGGGTGAGCTCGACCTCGGGCGTAGTCACCGGTGTTGTGCCTGCAACTGTCGTTGAAGAGACATCGGTAACGAAATACTCATCGGTACCAACTTTAATCACCGCTTTTTGGTTATTTGATGCGGTAACTCGTGGGCTAGACAGTACATCGACGTCACCTTGCGTATCAAGCAAGCTAATCATGGTACTGAAATCAGAACCTTTAAGCTGAAGAGAGGTTACGCCGCCTAATACACTAGTGATCTTATCGCTCAGACCGGTACTTGGGCTAGTTCCAAACGTGATGTCAGTGCTGCCAGCATGACCCAATACACTCTCCCAGTGAATACCTTGCTGGTATCCATCCGAAAGCGTTACCTCCAACACTTTAGCTTCTAGAATAACTTGGCGCTGTAAGTGGCTCTCGGCGGTTTTAATAAAATTACGCACCTGTCTAATTTCATTCGGATAAGCTCTAATAGTCACCAGTCCAGCTTGCGGAGTGACCACCACTTGACGTCCGCCTCCGCTGTCACCAACGATTGAGACCAGCGTTTCTTTTAGCTCACCCCAAAAATCAGATTTAGTCTTAGAGCGAATAAAAGTGCCGTTAGTTTGCTCACTACTTTCGCCGTTTGAACTTGAGTCACTGTTAGAGCTGTTATTAGAGTTACTATTGCTACTGTCGCTATTATTACTGCCACTTGAGCTATTGTTATTGTCTGAAATCCGTCCAGAGTTAACCGACGTTAACGATAGACCTTGGCGCTCCATATACAGATAATTCAAAGAAAAGGTTTCAGTACGCATTCCCGCTGGGTAGATCCGTAAAATACGGCTTTCTCGGCTAACTTCGTAGCCATATATATCCTCAACCACCTGCAACGCTTCGTTAAGTGTTACCCCTTTTAAAGAAAGAGATATAGTCCCAGAGACATCAGGGTGAACAGCAACACTTAACGGTGTTCCTTGCACTAAACTTGGGAAGAAAACCTTGGCATCAACATCGTGGGCCGATACATCAAATCGACGTTCAGTTCTTTTAGCTGGAGTAAAACCAGCCAGCAAACTGTTTGAGGCTAGCTCTCGTTGCACTTCGTCAGGCAATACTGCAGGAGGCGGTGCCAAGGCGGCACTTTCCGCAGTCGCTAATGACTCTGCTATCGCCTGTTTTGACTCAACAGGATTTGGTCGGTCAACAGTCTGACAGGCCACCAATAACAAAGTCATTAAAGGGGTTATGTAGTATATTGAGCGCATCTGGTTATTGTCCCTTAATCTCTGTAATCGCTTTAAACATTGTCAATTTACGGCCATCCGCTAACGACACAGTATCCTTGCCAATCTGCACAATTTTAACGCCTTGTACTCGCTGGCCCTTCTTATATATTACATTATTGATCACCGCAAAAGCGCCACTTTGCTTGATGACGACACTATTGAGCGTTAATGTTTTATCAACTTTCACTGCTGCCGAGGTCGTTGAAGTCGACCCAGCGCCTGGCAGCGTTGGGTCACGCAAGCTAGCGGCATTGAGACTAAAGCACATGCCACTCACAACAAGGAGAAGTAACGAGTGACTAATTGGTTTTAGCGACACTAATAAAGTCCTTATTTATGCTTAGGGTATAAAGCTCTAGCGTGATAGCGGCTTGCGGATAAGCATCAACTTTGTAATCCATGCTACGCCAATAGAGTTTATTGGGCATGTTTTCTACAGCTTCAACAAACCGTAATACTGAAAAGTAATCACCAGTAAATTCGAGCTTGATACCGTGACTATATAAATTCATCTTTTTCTCTTCACCCACCTCTAACAATGGCGTAGGTGCAATAGAGGTAAACGCTTTTAATTTAATACCTTTTACATTTGAAAGTAGCCCTGCAAGCAAAGCAGGCATATGGTCAGCTGGCACCATATCAACCATCTCAAAAGACAGCTTTTCATCAATCTGCTTGGTCTGTTGAATGATATTGGCTAAACGCTGGCGATATTCTGTATCGGGATCGGTGGCTAAACTTTGCTGATAAAGAGCGATCTGCTGTTCAGAGATATTGTTGTCATTTTTAAGCGACGCTATCTGTTGTTTTAGCTGAGTATGCTTGGTCAATAAAGACTCTAGTGGTAGATATAGAATCATCCCCACCACAATTAACACAGCCGCAGCGACTAAAACTCTTTCACGCTGGCTAAGCAGATCAAACTTGGCTGCTAAATCATTCCAATACTGCTTCATTTGTTAACCTCCGTCGCGTTGGCTTCCATAGCGTCGCTGGTTAATTTAAATGCTAATGGCTGATCTTCCCCTAGGCTCATCGTCATCGATGCAAATGCATGTCCTTTGAGTGTGGTGGTGGTTTTTAATCTATCAATCCAGTTAGGCACACTTTGAGGGTTTGACGTGTATCCCTCAAAAATATAGCGATTCTCATTAACCTGAATACGGTTAAGCCAAATACTGCGATCCGCCACACTGGCTAAATCAGTCATCAATGGCGAATAGCCATAACTAGTTAGCTCCTCTTGTTGGCTTAGTTTGCCCATAAGCATCTGTTTAAGCTCAAGCTGCTGCGCCTTCAATTCAACTTCAGCCACCAAAGGAGCACTTGGCTTCCTCTTAGCAATCTCATCTTCAAGTTCAGCTTTTTGCTCATCAAGTAAGGCTTTGGATTGCTGCAGTTCGTGCTTCTCAGACTCAAGACTAGACACAAAGCCATAAGCGAGCGCACTGCCAAACAGCAGAATTAGTACTAGGCCTACGAGTACTTGATTTAAACGTAAAAAAGATAAGCGTAACTCAGCCGGAAATAGTGATTCAGAATAAAGGTTAACTCTTAACTTCATTGTGATTCACCTCTTGAAAATTCAGCTAACGCCATCTGAGCGAATACACCTTCCACTGACTCGGTTTGATAGGGGCTCACGCTTTGATTGAAGTTATCACTCACTAAAGTGGCTAACTGATCACGCGCCCCGAGCATGAGAAAATCAATAGACGCAACAGGTGCTTCTCGCAACTGACTTTCAAAGAAATCCATTGAGCGCTGGATCTCAAGGCTTAAGTTATCAGCTAAGCCAAAAGCCAAGTCTTCTGCTGCTACGGTATCTAGCTGCAAAAAACCTCTCACTCTGCGCTGCATATATAACTCGCCATCTTTCACGACCGCAAGCAGCAATTCCCCACCCGCTCGATGGCTCAGCAGCAACCTTGCTTGATTGTCATTGAATAAATTAGTGACTGCCATCTCTTCGATGGTTACGCCATACGTTTCAATTCCAGCCGCTTTAGCTGCCATTAAAAGGTTAGTTAGTTGAGTTTTTTCTGCGACGACAACACTAACTTTATTGGTAGTTTGTTTAGATGATTCGAAATAATCTAGGTGGATATTAGTGACAGGTTGACTCACCAGATCTTTTACCGACCAAAGCAGTGCAGCGCTCATCTCTTCTGGCTCAACATTTGGCTTATCTACTTGGATCAGCTGGTAAAAGTCGACAGAGAGTACTATTTGAACTTTGGCAGACCCCAGCGCTTTGACTAGCTGCTCAAAGGCATCTTTCCAGTCAAACTCTTTAAAACTAAAACTCGAAAATTTTTCAGGAGAAGTATCGCTACTACTTTGATATGCATATATTTTATCGACACAAACATACAGCCCTAACTCTATAGTCGGAGCAGATTTCTTCCAAAAGTGAAGTTTGCTTAGCAAGCTATCTTCCATTCATCCATGCCTTAAATACTGTCAATTTCTACTGAAAAAAATATTAAATTGTGTCGAATTCTGAGAACGACTTTATATTAGTTTGTTAGGAGCACTTATTGAGGTTAGAACAATAGTCTTCTTATGTCATTAGTGTAACCACTAATATCTGAATATTATAGAAAAAACATCCATAAAACCTTTTGCGTTGAACAGCTGTACTATTTATGTACAACTAGATCTCTTCTACAGGTTCGCTAAAGTAGCTCCCTTGCCCAGCGCTCACACCTAAAATTTGCAGTGTCTGCCACTCTTCAAATAACTCAACCCCTTCGGCACATACCTGCACCTCAGTGCGAAATAAACCGGCGATTAAGCTTCTAACAAACAATTGGTTTTCCGCACGCAAGTGTATTTGGTTAACAATAGACCGATGTATTTTAATTAGCGAAATAGGATAACGCTGTAAATATTCAGTACTAACAACCTGCTGCCCAACTCGATCAACACAGACACCAGCTCCCATCTTACTAATCATATCCAGAGGTTCGGTTAACACCTCTTGATTATTGACTAAAATATCCTCATTGATCTCGAAGATAATCCGCGGAACTAAGTGTCGATATTCCAGCAAAGTGGTTTTTAACCAACGAACAAAAGCGCGGCTGGTCAATGTGTCTAAACTTAGGTTTATGCTGAATTTAAGGCTAGTATCATTTTGTTTTGGCAATAGATCAAACAACACCATCTCAATCACTTGCCTCTCTATTTGAGGCGTTAAACCACACTTAATTGCCATCGGTAAAAATAGTGTTGCACGCACCAAGTTACCTTGGGTATCACGCAACCGACAAGAAACCTCTTGATGATGCGCATTTAAATCACTGTCGACGACAGGTTGAGAAAACAAAAACACTCTTTTACTGACTAGCACATTTTCTAAAAAGCTACGCCAACGTACAGAGCCTTTTGATAAGTCGCCGTTAACAGCACCTTTATCATACATAAACCAACTACTGCCTCCCTGAAATTGAGCCGAACGCAGCGCAAGCTCAGCCTCTTCAACTAATGCATCTTTGTCATTACCCTCTTCAAAGTAGGCTCCGCCTAAATGCAGGAAATCATCGGGGGTATCGATAAGGCTGTCTATTCGGCTTAAGCTTGCTTTTAATAATTTTGCTGCCAGTTGATCTGCTTCTTTTTGCGAAATTTGTGGCACGACAACAGCAAACTGATTGTAAGAGCGACGTGAAAAGATGGTATTCGCTTTGCTCACTAGGATTTGGTTAATGGTCGTAATAATTTGAGACAGTATTTCATTGAGCTCTTGCTCACCAATTTCTCGGCTTAACAGATCCAAATCTTCCATCTCAAACAGATACAAAACGCCCGGAGTCATCATGCCGTTGCTATTGCTTAGAGCATCGATACGATTTTTAAGAAACAGACGATTACCAATACCTGTCTCACCATCAAGAAAGGTGTTTGAACGAATAAACTGATCAAACCGAGCGCGCTCTTTATGTGCGTCTTCTAACTCCAATAACAGCTGAGTCATTGCCCTATTAATCATTCTAGGTCTACCATGCCCCCTCTCCGCCAGAGCTTTATCACGCTGACCGCTCAAAATAAGGTTGGCTCGCTGTGCTAAATCTTCAATGCCGTTCAGCTGCTCTGAAAACCATCTAAAACCAAACCGCACAAATAACATCACTGCAATACAGCCTATGACAAGAATCAACCACTCGTAAGCACTCACTTCATGCTTATTAAACGGTTGAGGTAACACCAGCACCATCTTTAGGTCATATTCTAGTTCGCTACTGTATCGCACACCCTGCTGCTGCGCTTTATCCTGCTTATATTCGAACAGTGTTTCAGTGCCCCTGCTAAGCACGAATGACTCCGCCTGATAAGCATGTAATAACGGTGGCAACCAATTATTAAGCTCCCAACGCTGTTCTGGCGCAATACTTACTGCGAATTGCTGCTGCAACATACTTTCAAGCTCTGAGACTTTTTGCTGCTGAAAGGCATATGTAAGCTGAAAGAAACTAAACATAGCTGTAATAAAACAGATAAAGGCAACACCGGCTAATGACATTAGCCAAAAACTGGTGAGCTTCTTGGTAAGAATTCGAGTGAGTATCATTCTGTCCGCTTCCTGCAGGATCTTATACCAATTGCATTAAAAGTTTGACCATTCAGCGGGAATTCAAAACGCTGTAGGAAAGTAGTGGGATTTGAGCTAATAGTTATTCTATATCCAAATCCCATAGCGAATCATACAGCGTTTTGAAACCCGCACTACGTGAGCTCCTCAGTCTTTCCACTTCTGCTTTGCATTGGCTTAAAAGGGAACGACCATTTCTTTACCAATGCGCTTTGAATTGAAAAGGCTGGGGGGCTCTGAACTGGTCAAATACTTAATGCAATTGGTATTATTTTGATATTAACAATAAAACTGAATTGCCAGCTATTAGCGATTATTAAACAGCCGTTAGTAAAAGGCAAAATAAAACGCTAGAAAACAAAAAAGGGACCGAAGCCCCTTTGATAATATCATTAAAATGAGAGATTACGACTCCATATAACCCACTGGCAACGTAGTAATGTTTGCTACACCAGATTCTATAGCTGCAAGCGCTACCGCTTTTGCCACATTTGGCAATAAACGCGGGTCCATAGGCTTAGGAATAACGTAGTCCGCACCAAACTCTAGTGAGCTCACATCAGGATATGCGGCAAGTACTGAAGCAGGAACCGCTTCTTTCGCTAAGTTTGCAATCGCATGCACTGCAGCAATTTTCATCTCATCATTAATCTGCGAAGCGCGTACATCGAGTGCTCCGCGGAAAATGAATGGGAAACACAATACATTATTAACTTGGTTAGGGTAGTCACTACGACCTGTTCCCATGATTAAGTCTTTACGTGTTTCATGAGCGATTTCAGGTCTAATTTCAGGGTCTGGATTTGAGCAAGCAAAAATCACAGGTTTTTCAGCCATCAAAGCAACATCTTCAGCACCCAGTACATCAGGTCCAGATAAACCTAAGAAAGCATCAGCGCCTTTAATCACATCCTGCAACGTGCGCTTATCAGTGTTGTTAGCAAACAGGGCTTTATATTCGTTAATGTCTTCACGACGAGTGTGAATAACACCTTTTCTATCTAGCATGTAGATATTTTCGCGTTGCGCGCCACACTTAACGATCATCGTCATACAGGCGATGGCTGCAGCGCCAGCGCCCATACAAACAAATACAGCTTCTTCAATCGACTTACCTTGGATCTCTAAAGCATTGATCATACCTGCTGCAGTAACAATTGCAGTGCCATGCTGGTCATCATGGAAGACTGGAACATTACAACGTTCAATTAAGGCTTTTTCTATTTCAAAGCACTCAGGTGCTTTAATATCTTCAAGATTAATACCGCCGAATGTGTCGGCAATGGCCTCAACAGTATTAATAAACTCTTCTGAAGTTCTATGTTTAACTTCGATATCCGTCGCATCAATATTGGCAAAATGTTTAAACAATAACGCTTTACCTTCCATCACAGGTTTAGATGCCAATGGGCCTAGATTACCAAGACCAAGAATAGCGGTACCGTTAGAGATCACGGCAACAGTATTACCTTTGCCTGTGTAACGATATGCATTTTCAGGGTTTGCTGCAATCTCACGAACCGGCTCAGCAACACCAGGGCTGTATGCCAGTGCTAGGTCCATGCTCGTTTCAGCGGGTTTTGTAAGGCAAACTGCTGTTTTACCTGGTACGGGTAATTCATGATAATCGAGGGCTTGTTGACGAAGATCTGCCATTTTTCTAATCCTGAGTGCGACTAATATAATCCAAAGCGAAAGGTCGACAGTAAAACGTTTGTTTAGGTTAAGGTCTTTAAAATGTAAACCTAAATAAAATCGTATACTGATAGCCGCTAAGATACTCGAATATAGAAGCATTTCAAATAAGATCTGCCAAATTTTTAACTTTATCGCTATATATTATTTCAAACTGTCTTTTTCAACGGTTATCTGCGATGGATGAGTGCCATTTAGCCGCCATTTACTGTAAGAAAAATACATCTTACCTCGTACTAAAACGGGGCTTTGTAGCAGTTTTAGGTTCAAAATGTTGTCAAACTTACTAATATCTTGCTTAGCTACCATCAAAACTAACTTTTCATCGATTATAAGCTCAAAAAGCTGACCTTTTCTTTCAAACCCTGTTACAACTCCTCGGATCTCTAACCAACGGTTGCTATCCTCTCTTGAAAGAGTTTCCACCGAACGGACTTTGTAGTCTGGATGCTGCCAGAGACCGATATTACTGCGTCGTGCAACAGTTTCAATGTTGGCTAAACACTGCCAAAACATATCATTTTGAAACACCTTTGATTTAGCAAAACCATTAGCAAGCAGTAACTCCTGCAGATGTTCGCCCTGCTCGGTATACACATAGGCGAGTGTGCGCCCATATGGATCCAGTTTACGCTGACCAAATGCTAATTTGAGTGTTTGCCCAGACTTAAGGTGACTTTGTAGAAACGACTTAGCCTCAACAGCATATGGTTGTGATAGCTCGCTAGACTTGAAATCTATTTCAGGCGCATCGACTCCAATCAATCGCACCCTCCGGCCATCTTGCAGAGTAAGGGTATCGCCATCATTAACATAGTCGAGCACTACGGACTCATCAAAACGCATAGGCATACATTGACTCGCCTGCAATAGAGGAGCTGTAAACACCAATAATAAACAAGCGAATAGTTGCAGTAATCTCATTGGCACCTCATACCTATTGCATTTAAGTCGTTAATCAATTCTAAAGCCCTAAACCTTTCAATTCGATAAGCATCTTAATGCGCACTCCATGACGAGACAGGGCTAAATAGAAATGGCCTACTTACCTCTGCATTTTGAATTCCATCTCAAGCGACTATGACTCAATGCGTTTCGATAAAGCCAAGCCTAATATCTCAATCTCAATCTCAATCTCAAATCCAGAATAGCAAAAAGGCGCCGAAAGGCGCCTTTTTAAAATTCAGTGTAGAAGTAAAATTACTTCTTACCAAGTGCACCAAAGCGCTTGTTGAACTTATCGATACGTCCGCCAGTATCCATAACTTTCTGGGTACCAGTGTAGAATGGGTGACATGCACCACAAACGTCTAAATGTAAGTCTTTACCTACAGTAGAGTTAATTTTGATAACGTTACCACAAGTACAAGTTGCAGTGATTTCTGCATAATCAGGATGAATGCCTGCTTTCATTGGAATTACCTCAAGTTTAAGGCCATGTCGCTCTTCCAACCCGAAGTCGGACACCACATGCAGTTAATAGATAGTTTAGGGCGCAGGATGATACAGTAACTCCCCCAGAGATTCAAGCGACCCGTAAATAAAAATCCAAGCCGCTTACACCGCACTATTATCTTATAACTTACAAAAAGTAACTTACGATCTATAAAGGTTGATCCATCGAGTCGTAAAGCTCTTCAGCCGTGACCGCATCACTATATTGATCCAATATAGCCTGAGACGGACATTGTAATTTTGCATCAGCTCTTAAGCCGTTAATGCTACTTTTTCTAAATGCTCTCGGGTTGGCATCAAAGATGGCCAGCATCGCGCCGTACGTACTGATGCTCCAGGCTTTAGACTGACGTAAACCAATGCGCCACAGTGTTTCGCTGCCATTAAAGCCGATATTGCAGTTATCTTTTATGTTCACTTTAACAGTCGCTGTGCTTGCCGTTCGAGTACTGACAATCTCTTTACTATCCTTAACGGGCTGTTGAGTTTTAACTGGCACCGGTTTGCTAGTCACCTTATTAACCGTTTGGCTATCGACACTCTCACCGTTAAATATGCTGAGCACACTGACTTCTCGCCAGCGGTTAATGCGATGCTCTTTAACTACCAGTACCGCTTCGTTATCAACCACATCCTCAACACCGCTAACTAATAATGAAAAACTATTTAGAGATTTTGCTACCAAACGTTCTTCTCCAACTGATTGGCGCAAAAAGAACTGCACCTTATTAGGGTTTTTATGGCTAGAAACAATATTGACCTTTAGCTTAGGATAACCACCCAACTCAAACAGCCGTTGATTGATGCTGACGTGAGAGACTTCTGCAATAACCGTTGTGCTAAATAGCGCTAACGTTGCGAATGCTAATATTATTATTTTTTTCATCGTTTCCTTTCCTAGCATTGAATCCACATATTAGTTAAATCTGACTAGCTCTGACTGACTCGCCTCGGTACACTAACGGCTTATCTCCTATCGAAATAGAGTTTTATGCCTTTGTTTGTTGAGGTCGCACTGCCTGTTCCAATGCGGCAAACCTTTAGCTATCAAGTACCAGACCATATTGACATCGCGCCTCAAAAAGGCATGCGAGTCCAAGTGCCATTTGGTCGTCAGCAGCTGATCGGTCTAATTACTGCGGTAACAGATAGCTGTAGCTTAACGCCAAAACAAATAAAGCCTGTGATTAGCATTTTAGACGATGCTCCACTATTACCTGATTCACTCTATAAACTAACAGCTTGGGCTGCAAGGTATTACTTCTGTAGTCTAGGTCAAATGCTCTCTCAGGCTATACCGGTCGCCCTAAGAAAAGGTGCAGAAGCCAAAGCTGCAACCGTAAACTACTGGAGTTTAACCGATGCCGGACGCGAAGCTGATGTTAACCAACTCAACCGTGCTCCTGCCCAGCGAAAACTATTTAATGCACTCACTGAGCGCGAACTAGAGCATCATGAGATAACCACATTAGCACTGAGTAAAGCAGCACTTAAAGCCCTTGAAGATAAGGACTGGATAACTAAAAAATCACGCATTGGCACTGTCGATTTAAGCTGGCGAACTGAGCTTGAGATGACAGAGGAGCCCCACAGGCTTAACCCGGAGCAAGCCATCGCTGTTGCAACACTGACCCAGCAATCACATTATCACTGCACTCTGCTGGAAGGCGTAACAGGCTCAGGCAAGACAGAAGTGTATTTGGCGCTGCTTGAAACCATTCTCAAGCAGGGAAAGCAAGCACTCGTGCTAGTGCCTGAAATTGGCTTAACCCCGCAAACAATTAACCGCTTTAGACGACGTTTTAATGTCAAAGTGGCCGTGATTCATTCTGGCTTGACCGATAACCAGCGGCTAGATGCATGGCGTTATGCCAAAACGGGGGAAGCTGCGATCATCATTGGTACGCGCTCGGCACTATTCACCCCGATGGCGCATCCAGGGGTGATTATTTTAGATGAAGAGCATGACTCAAGCTTTAAGCAACAAGAGGGGGTCGGTTATCACGCTCGTGACTTAGCAGTTATGCGCGGTCATTTAGAAGATATCCCGGTGTTGTTAGGCACTGCGACACCATCACTAGAGAGCTTACAGAATGCCCTAAGCGGCCGTTATCAGCATCTACAGCTGGGGAAGCGCGCAGGTAACGCCGAAAAAGTGCGCCAAGGGATTGTCGATATTCGCAATCAGCCGCTGCGTTCAGGTATGTCCCACGCACTACTAAATGAGATGCGCATTCATCTCGATGCCGGCAATCAAGTCATTCTATTTCTTAACCGCCGCGGTTTTGCTCCAGCGTTAATTTGCCATGAATGCGGCCATCTACATGAGTGCGACCGTTGTGACGCCTTCTTTACGGTGCATCAAGCACTAGGAGAGATCCGTTGTCACCACTGTAGCAATCAATATGCTATCCCTAAGCAATGTCATCAATGTGGTAGCACCATGCTGGCAGGTCAAGGCGTAGGCACCGAGCAACTGGCGAGCTTTTTAGAAAAAGAGTTTCCTAACCATCCTGTTGTGCGCATTGATCGCGACACCACCCGCAATAAGGGCTCGCTGGAAGGTCACCTCAATGCAATCCATAAAGGAGAATATAAAATTTTGGTCGGCACCCAAATGCTTGCCAAAGGCCATCATTTTCCCGATGTCACTTTGGTCGGCTTACTTGATGTCGATGGTGCACTTTTTAGTGCCGACTTTAGAGCGCCTGAGCGTTTTGGTCAGCTTTACACTCAAGTATCAGGCCGCGCGGGTCGTGCAAACAAACCTGGCACTGTGCTATTGCAAACCCACCAGAGCGATAACGCCATGCTGCGTGAATTGATGCATAAAGGCTACGGTGAGTTTTCACGTAATCAGCTTAATGAACGTAAGCAAGCGCTACTGCCGCCAGCTTGGCACATGATCCTTATTCGCGCCGAAGCGCATCAAGCATCGGACGCCGATGCGCTGCTCAGTCAGATAGGTGCGCTACTGCCACAAAACGAGGAGTGTGAAGTGATTGGGCCAATGCCGGCACCGCTCGACAGAAAAGCCGGTAAGTATCGTCGCCAACTATTATTTCAGACTAAAAATCGCAATCAACTGCAACAAGCCTTCGAACAAGCGCTGCCGCAAATAGAGCAACTACCACTGGCGAAAAAGTGTCGCTGGAGTCTCGATCGTGATCCACAAGATCTACTTTAAATCGAGTTTATTTAAACTAAAGCAGAAAAAGTTCGCTAGAGGATAGTAATTAGGTACCACAAACGGCTAAAATAGTCGGTTACTCCTATTATTTTTCACTACTTGTAAGTGCCGATTAAACGCCAATGAAATCACATACTCAATCTTTACTCGCTGAATCGTTAAATGCCCTTAAACAACAAGGTGTTGTTCCTGCTGATTTTGAAGCCCGCATTCAAGTAGACCGAACCAAAGATAAGAGTCACGGTGATTTTGCGACTAACTTGGCGATGATGCTAACCAAAGCCGCACGCAAGAACCCGCGTGAAATCGCCCAGCTGATCATCGATAACCTGCCGCAATCTAGCCATGTAGAAAAGGTAGAAATTGCTGGCCCAGGTTTCATCAACTTCTTTATTGATGACAACGCACTCGCCAATCAATTAATGGATGCGCTCAATAGTGACCATTTAGGCGTGAGCTTGCCTGAATCGCAAACAGTGGTGGTCGACTACTCGTCGCCAAACCTTGCTAAAGAGATGCATGTTGGTCATTTACGTTCAACCATTATCGGTGACAGCGTAGTACGCTCACTTGAGTTTATGGGCCACAATGTTATCCGCCAAAACCATGTTGGCGACTGGGGTACTCAGTTCGGTATGCTACTGGCTTACATGGAAGAGCTGCGTGCAGCCAATGGCGAACAAGCACAAATGGAGCTTTCAGATTTAGAAAACTTCTACCGCGCCGCTAAAGTTCGTTTCGACGAATCAGAAGATTTTGCCAATCGTGCCCGTAAGCTTGTGGTTGCATTGCAATCTGGCGATGAATACTGCAATAAGCTATGGCGTGAATTTAACGATATCTCACTGAGCCATTGCCATGAGATCTATGAGCGTTTAGGCGTAAGTCTAACTCGCCAAGATGTGCGTGGCGAAAGCTCGTACAATGATGACTTAGAGCAAGTGGTTGCTGATTTAGATAGCCAAGGCTTATTGTCTGAAAGTAATGGCGCTAAAGTTGTCTTCCAAGAAGAGTTCAAGAATAAAGAGGGCGAACCGCTACCGGTTATCATCCAGAAAGCAGATGGCGGCTATCTATATGCCACCAGCGATATGGCCGCAATGCGTTACCGTTCAAACGTATTAAAAGCTGATAGAGCATTGTATTTTGTCGACCTACGTCAAGCGCTGCATTTCCAACAAGTCTTTAAACTGGCTAAAACGGCTAAGTTTGTTCGTGAAGAGATGAGCTTCGAGCACATGGGCTTTGGCACCATGAATGGTGAAGATGGCCGTCCATTTAAGACTCGTTCTGGTGGCGTTGTAAAACTTATTGACCTGCTAAAAGAGGCCGATACTCGAGCACTAGAATTAGTACGCAGTAAGAATCCTGATATGGATGAAGCTGAACTCGCTGAAATTGCGCGCGTTGTCGGTATTGCATCGGTGAAATATGCCGATCTATCTAAAAACCGTACTAGCGATTATATCTTTAGCTTTGAGCAGATGCTCAGTTTTGAAGGTAACACAGCGCCATACCTACTTTATGCTTACACTCGTGTTGCAGGGATCTTTAAGCGTGCACAAGATGTTGATTTAAGCGATGCTAAAATAGTGCTTGAGCATGAAAAAGAGAAAGATCTTGGCACTAAGTTAGCCCAGTTTGGTGAAGTGATGAACCGCGTTGTGAATAAAGGTCAGCCACATGCACTTTGTGCTTACCTGTTTGAACTTGCGGGCGCATTCTCAAGCTTCTACGAAGCTTGTCCAGTACTAGCTGCCGATACTGAAGCGCAGAAGAAGAGCCGTTTGCTACTCGCTCAACTAACAGCTAAAACACTGAAGCAAGGGCTTAACTTGCTAGGACTAGAAACTTTAGAGCGGATGTAATCGTAACACCATGACCAGTCGTGACTACGCAAACCGTAAACCCACGCGCAAAGGCAATGCCAAAAAGCGTGGGTCAAAGGGAAATCCGCCTAAGCGTTTCCCAGTATTAGTATTTATCATTACCCTCGTCGGTCTCGCAGGTTTTGGCTATTTATTATGGCTACTGAGTGATTCAGACGAAACGGTAACAACACCGGTCGTGGTTGAAAAACCAAAGAAAACAGCGGTGAAGAAAGACCCTAATGCGCTGCCACCAGCACCTCAAGAGGAGTGGACCTATCTTGAAGAGCTAGAGAATAAAAAGGTTGAGGTTGATCTTCCAGAGGTTTCAGACAAGCCTAAGCGTCCATATCAGATGCAATGTGGCTCGTTTAGAAAGGAATCTCAGGCTAATCAACTTAAAGCGATGATTGCTTTTCAAGGTTTGGAAGCGCAAGTTCGCAAAGTTAAAGGCACCAGCGGTATTTGGTATAAGGTCGTTCTTGGCCCTTATGACAAGAAGCGCGATGCCGAAAGGCAACGTCATGTGCTGCAAAACTCCGGCACTAACGGCTGCCAAATCTGGTTCTGGGAAAGTTAACTTCCAGCAATCAACAAAATTACAGCACTGCTAATGCAGTGCTTTTTTGTATTTCATACATAGTTTACATTCAGATTGCATAGTAGCGTACAATCGCAACTGTTATTGGGATAAGTCAGGTACACTAATCGCAATCAGAATATCTTATCGTTAAAGCAATGAATAAAGGACTCATTCATGCGCCAGTTTTTTAGTCTACTCAAATGGGCTCTTTTGACACTGCTGCTTGCTCCGATAGCTATGTATGTGACTGTGCTATTCATCAATTTACAAGATACAGCACCATCAACGCAGTCAAAGCAATACCTGGCGCAAATAGCAGAAATCGATCACAGCCTAACTCTAAATCAGCAAGATAACGCTTATATTTTTACCTTAGGTTTTGACGCGGCAAAAGACGACTCGCCGATGACTACTGGGCTCGAGCTTAAAAAAGTTCTGTTAGAAAAAGATCTGCTAAATCCAGTCAACCGCCAGCAAAAGCCGCATTATCAGTTAGTTCAATTACCACTTGAAAGCTGTCTCGCTGAAGATGACTTTTTGGTTGTATGTAAAGCAAACCTCGAACAAAGCAGTAATCTTGCTAAACTCTTAGCTAAAAACCACTGGTTAATTGAGCGCTATCAACAGCTGCTACAAATGCCTAGATGGCAAGACAGCCCTCATTTCAATGCAGATATCAGTGCCATGCCATTTCAACAACTTTTGCTGGCTCAAAAGCTATACCTGCTTGATATTTACCAAAATATCGATAGCACATCAGCAGAATTAATTGTTGCAGCAATCGAGCGAGATATGCTTTTTTGGCTAAAGATATCTAGCAATACCCACATACTGCTAAATAAAATGGTTAGTGTCAGTGCTATATCAGTGAATATGCAACTTGGTGAAGTTATTCTTAGTCAGCCCCCAATAGAGCCAAATATTGCAACTCTCCCTACAAGTTGGAATAAGCCAATGGCGGCCGCAGTACTATCGTTAAACAAGGCTAAGTTAGGTGAGTGGATCTATTTCACAAGGACTATCGCTTCAGCTCAAGCCGATGATGTTAGCGCAGATACCGCAAGCCAAATAGCCAGCAGTTTACTGTCTCCTTTAATGCAAAACCAAGATACTGCCAATCGTTATGCCGCGATTTTAACTAACTCAGGCATACAAACTGACTGTGACCAGGGCTTATCTATCGACGGCATAAGTAGTTATATCTACAACCCGCTGGGAAAATACATCCTCTGCACCGGCATGCCTTCATTTAATGCCTACCAAATGACCTTAGATAAACTCGAGCAACAAAGACAAGCGCTTATCACGCGACTAAAGATATAACCGAGTATGCTCGCCGCGAGCTTACCGCGAGAATTAACCTTATTAACTGTGTCAGTTATTAGTACTGACACAGTTAGCGATTCAAAACATCATCGGCACCGCCCTTGATATTTACTCATCCATCCCCATATCGGTTATATCGTCAACCAGCAGGCACATTGTCGCTGGCTAGAGAAGAGGATTTATCGTGACCACTATCGTATCAGTACGCCGTAATAACCAAGTTGTTATCGCCGGTGATGGCCAAGTTTCTCTCGGTAATACCGTGATGAAAGGCAATGCTAGAAAAGTTCGTCGTCTATACCACAATAAGGTATTGGCAGGCTTTGCTGGCGGTACAGCAGATGCATTTACTCTATTCGAGCGTTTCGAAGCCAAACTCGAAATGCATCAAGGTCATCTTATGCGCGCTGCCGTTGAAATGGCTAAAGATTGGCGTTCAGATAAAGTGCTACGTAAACTAGAAGCACTATTAGCTGTTGCAGATGGCGAATCGTCACTCATTATTACCGGTAATGGTGATGTGGTTCAGCCAGAAAACGACTTGATTGCCATCGGCTCTGGCGGCAACTTTGCCCAATCAGCGGCAACGGCACTACTTGAAAACACCGATCTAAGTGCTCTTGAAATCGCCGAAAAGTCTTTGACTATTGCAGGCGACATCTGTGTATTCACTAACCAATTTAAAACCATTGAAGAGCTTAAGTACTAAATAGTACTCACTTCGATGACTGCTGCTAAAGCATGAGGAAAGATTATGTCTGAGATGACACCACGCGAAATCGTCCATGAGCTAGATAGCCACATTATCGGCCAGCAAAAAGCCAAGCGCTCTGTTGCCATTGCGCTGCGTAACCGCTGGCGCCGCATGCAGCTTGCTGCGGATCTTCGCCAAGAAGTCACCCCAAAGAACATTCTAATGATTGGCCCAACCGGTGTCGGTAAAACTGAAATTGCTCGCCGTTTAGCCCGTCTAGCGAAAGCGCCTTTTATTAAGGTCGAAGCGACCAAATTTACTGAAGTTGGCTATGTCGGTAAAGAGGTCGAGCAGATCATCCGCGATCTTACCGATTCTGCAATTAAGCTGACTCGTGAAGAGCAGATGAGCAAATGTAAGTTTAGAGCTGAAGAAGCTGCTGAAGAACGTATTCTCGATGCTTTGCTTCCTAAGCCAAAAGAAGATTGGGACAACGAAAAGCCAAGCGACAATGCCACTCGCCAGGTGTTCCGTAAAAAATTGCGTGAAGGTCAGCTAGACGACAAAGAGATTGAAATTGATGTTTCTGCGCCGCAAGCAGGCATTGAAATTATGTCTCCTCCAGGCATGGAAGAGATGACCAATCAGCTACAAAGCATGTTCCAGAACATGGGTCCTGGTGCGAGTAAGCGTCGTAAGATGCCGATTAAAGAAGCTCACAAGCTTTTAATCGAAGAGGAAGCCGCTAAATTAGTCAACCAGGAAGATCTGAAAGAGCAAGCAATCGAATTGGTTGAACAGCACGGTATCGTGTTCCTCGATGAGATAGATAAGATCTGTAAACGTGGCGAGTCTTCTGGTCCTGATGTTTCCCGTGAAGGTGTACAACGTGATCTACTGCCATTAGTTGAAGGTTGTACGGTCAACACTAAACACGGCATGGTCAAGACTGACCACATCCTATTTATTGCCTCAGGTGCATTCCAGATGTCGAAGCCGTCTGACTTGATCCCTGAGCTACAAGGTCGTTTGCCAATTCGCGTTGAACTTGATGCGTTATCAGCGGGTGACTTTAAACGCATTTTGACCGAACCGTTTGCCTCGCTCACTGAGCAATATGTTGCCTTAATGGGTACTGAAGGGGTAAAAGTTGAATTCAGCGAAAGTGGTATCGACGCTATTGCCGAAGCAGCGTGGCAGGTTAATGAGCGTACTGAAAATATTGGTGCTCGTCGTCTGCACACGGTTATGGAGCGTTTGATGGAAGAGTTGTCCTATGAAGCCTCTGATAAATCAGGTTCTGTGACCGTTGTTGATGCTGACTATGTCAAAGCGCACTTAGATAACTTGGTACAAGACGAAGACTTGAGCCGCTTTATTCTCTAGTGTCATTACTAGGGACTATTGGTCTTTCACGGTTGTTTTTGCCGCAGTTTATTGGCTATTTTTACAAGGCGAAGGCTATGCCGTTTAGTTATTCTCCACAAATAGTCTACAACACAGTAAAAATAGCCAAGAAACGCGGCCCTTTGGGGTCGATTCAATGCTTCTATTACGGCGTTATGAGCTTTTCACTTAGCCAGCTAAGCTTCATCGCTCAAGCCTTGTACTAGAAGCATTATTCTTTACGGTAAAGAACCGAACAAAAACTAAGCTCGAAAGATCAACAGCCCCTAGGCAAAAGCTAAATGAGTGATGGCGGTTAAGGACTTTTAGGTGCTTAACCGCTATGCTGTTTTTAGACCCTAGCACTTTAAAGAAACAAACTTATGACCCAAGACAGTACTCCGAATGTTGAATCCTTAAAGTTGAAGCGTAAATCGCGCCAGTTAGAGATGCAGTTTGATAATGGCGAAAGCTATCAGCTTAGCTGCGAAATGCTAAGAGTTTACTCACCATCAGCAGAAGTCCATGGCCACGGCAACCCTGTGCTGGTTACTCACAAGAAGAACGTCAACATCTCTGCGATTGAACCCGTTGGTAACTACGCGGTTAAAATTGTGTTTGATGACGGCCACGATACAGGTCTTTTCTCATGGAAAGTACTGTATGACCTAGCAACACATCAAGTGGATCTGTGGGAGAAATACCTCGCACGCCTACGCGCTGAAAAAGCCAGCCGTGAGCCATTAATCGATATGGCGGTTAAATATCATAAGTAATGCCAGCAAGCACAAAGGTTTACTCGCTCAGCGAGAGTTTAGTGGCTTTGGGATTAACCAATGAGCTAAGTCACGTATCAGGCTGTGACAATCAATTTAACTTCACAAAAATGGCGCCTAACGGCGCCTTTTTTGTGATCGAACAGCTGATATAGTGTATTAATCAGCCTATGCGGACTTATGTCCTCTACGGATCACAATCAGGCTATTACTATCGGTTGTAATCAAAAAAGAGGATTACTCATGACTGCACATATCGATGGTAAAGCCGGTGATTTTGCCGAAACAATGATCATGCCTGGCGACCCACTTCGCGCTAAATATATCGCTGAAAACTTTCTAGATGACGCGGTAGAAGTGACCAATATCCGCAATATGTTTGGCTATACGGGTTTCTATAAAGGCCAGCGTATTTCAGTAATGGGTCACGGAATGGGCATTCCCTCTATGGTGCTTTACGCCCACGAACTGGTCACAGACTTTAATGTGAAACGCATTATTCGTGTTGGCAGCCTTGGGGCTACGCAGCAAGATGTAAAAATTAACGATGTCATTTTAGCCCAAGCCGCAGGTACCGACTCACCAACTAATGCTAAGCGTAGTAGTGGTTACCAAATGGCGACATCTGCCACATTTGATCTACTACACAAAGCGTACGCTATCTCCCAGCAAAAGCAGATCAATGTCAAAGTGGGTAACGTGTTCAGTGGCGACATGTACTACGACCCCGATGAAGACATGATCCCAGCGCTAGAACGCTTTGGCGTGTTAGGTGTTGATATGGAGGTTGCTGGTCTATATGGCCTTGCCCACCACCTAGGGTTTGAATCATTAGCTATTCTAACGGTATCTGACCACTGCTTAACTGGCGAAGAGACCAGTGCAGAAGCCCGTCAGTTAACCTTTAACCACATGATTGAGCTGGCATTAGAAACAGCCTGTCAGTAACACTTTTAAGCCGCATGATACTCGCTGTCACGCGGCTTAACTTTATACCAACCAGTATAAATATTTGATACAGCAAATTAGATCTAGGAACAGATGATGAAAAATAAAATATCCTTAACTTTGCTCAGCTTTTTAGCCAACTTTGTGATGGCAGGCTTTGCAACCCAGTTTGGTATGTTGATTGAACCTATTGCAGAGAAATTCTCCGCTAACGTTAACGAAGTGGCCTCTATTTTCTCGCTGCTCAACGGTGGCGCACTCGCAGGTACTATTGCCGCCTTTTTCTTAATAGAAAAAATCGGTGTCAAACGTATCACCCTCATCAGCTATTTCAGCATTGCACTAAGTGCTGCGGCGCTTCACTTCACCAGCTCATTATCTGTGGTGATGATTGCCATGACCGTTATTGGTCTGTGTGGCGGCGTTGGTTTATGTATCGCTGGCACGATTGTAGTATCAGTCTGGAAAGATAAAATCCAAAGCACCATGCTAGTTGTACAAGATGCCACCTTCAATGTTGCAGGTGTTGTTTTCCCACTCATCACTACTTATGCATTAAGTAATGCCCTTTCTTGGAGTTACAGCTACCTAGCCGTTGGTATTGTGGCGTTAGCGACTGCCGCTATCGCTCTTGCGACCAACTTCTCGCTGGTTGAAAGCCAAACAACAAATGAAACCGGCAAAGATGAATCTGAGTGGAACCTTGGCATCATTAGCGGTGGTCTAGGTTTATTCCTTGGTATGCTCGCGCTATATACCTTCCTCACTTGGGCGCCGATGTTCGTCAAAGAGAAATTTGATATTCCTTTTGAAGAAGCGGGTAACATCATCACCCAGTATTGGTCAGCAGCACTTATTGGCGCACTCGTATCAACTGTGATTGTATCAAGAGTGAAAATTGAGCACTTTATCATGGGGATGATTTCACTGGCGCTGATTATCACTGGCATGATCGTGACGACTGAAAATCTAGCTTGGATTGGCTACCTAACTTACGGTTACGGTTTTGCCTGTGCGGCGCTTTACAACGCCTTTATCGCTTACGGCGTGTCATTTGTAAAAACCGCCAGCAGCCGCAATGTCTCTTACATCTTGATAAGCGGTAGTGCCGGTGCGATGTTCAGCCCAGCGATTAGCTCAATGTTTGAAAGCATCATTGGCCTACAAACGGTGATGTACGCCATCCCTGTTATCTACGGCCTAATTATCGCGATGCTGCTTATCTCTAATAAACAAAAAGCGGCTCTAACGGCGCAAACAGCCTAAAGATTATTGATTAAACGGTGCAAAATAAACCTCGAGCTACGGCTTGAGGTTTATTCTATAAAGGCCTTTAAGCCTTCAAGATCGCAAATAATCAACCCCTCCTTATCACGCTTAATCAACTGCAGATCTTCAAGCTTCTTAACCGCTCGGCGATACACTCTGTCGGTCGTGGCAAAGCGTTCTGCCTCTAAATAGCATTTAGTGAAACCTTCAACGGGTTGATCTTGCAAATACTGATGGTAGAGGTCATAAGCGATGTTATACGCAATAGGATAAAGCATTCTGCGAGTAAAAATATCAACGGTATCTTGGTAATCTATTGCAATTGCACTGGCAAAAAACAGCGCAAACTGCGGCGTTTTCAATAATGCTTGCTGTAACTTATCACCATTAATAATCGACAGTTCTAACGGCTCTTCGGCAACAATATCCAGCTGACATAAGTAATCGGTAAAAAACTCCATCTCACCAAACAATTGCGAATCACAAGTCATGGTGCCGAGTTGAAAACTGCGACCATTTCTAGCGGTGTAACCCATTGAGATCCGCCCATGGGGCACCAAATATAAATCGGTTACCTGCTGCCCCTGCTGCATTAACTTATATTGAGCAGCAACCGTTTTCGTTTCGGTAATACACTCGCGCATGATCTGCTCAATAGCATCATGTTCTTGCTGCCATAAAGCGTGAAAGCGCCCTTTTTCAAGTGGTTTTAGTTGCATAATAATATCGGTTTAGCGAGTCGTTTGGCGAAAGACCTAAGTAGTATACTTAAGTCATCTTAAATTGCTCGCTTGATCGCTAAGCCAAAAGACAACAACCTTTAGCCGCTAACCACTCTTCTTTTGCCAACTTAATGGTAAGCTAACTTGTGACCAAAGTGACTGGCATAAAGCCTCTGGCTCTCGCCAATCACCTTTAAGGATCCAACTCACCAGTGCATCCCCGACTTCTGGATAGCTAATAGGTTCTGGCATAGGCGCTTTTAACCAGCGGCGAAGTACGTCTGGTTCAAGCCGTGACTTCATACATTCTGCGGCGCCCAGTAGTTCAAGCGCGGCAACATTTGATAGCTGCTCGAACTGACCAAGTAACGGTTTAATTAGTAATTTTTTACCTAACGTTAGCGCCTCGCTGGCCAGCTCAAACCCCGCGTTACCAATCACGCCACCACATCTTGCCATAGACCCTTTAAAGCCTTCTCTATCAAAGCCATGCCACTTTATATGTGCAGGCAACCCTTGCGGGCTTTTAGCTGCGTGGTAGACCAAGAATACGTAGTCAGAAAAAGGCGTTAAAAACTCAACAATCGACTGTGGCGACTCAAAAGGCAGATATACCAATACTTGAGATGACAGCACCTTATCGATTTTATCTACCTCGACAAAGGGCGGCAAAATAGCAAAACCAAAGTGATGCCAATGGCAGCCCAGTGCGATATCAACCGGAGCGAAGTAGTTCAACATGGTTTCGTTAAACCAGCTATCCCCCGCTTTGGGGACTGCAAAGTTAAGCGCTGCTTGATGACTAATTCCTATCGACGGTATCCCTTGGTTCTTCGCTGCCCAAGCAGACACGGGTTCATAGTCATTGAGCACCAAGTCATAACCACTTAAGTCGAGGTTTTTGACATCCTTCACAAACCCTAACCATGCATTCATTTTTGCGGTCTGTGCCACATTAACTCGACCATTTTGGGTCGCAAATGTCAGCCCTGACTGCACCCGGTATTGACCAAAGCATTGCATATCAAAGAACTGCTCGGCAGAGCGGCCTGAAAAGAAAAAATCAACATCGACTCCTTGTTTTTGCATGGCTTTGGCCATCACTCTAGCGCGGCTTAAGTGGCCGTTGCCCGTGCCTTGTACTCCATAAAGGATTTTCAATGCTCGCTCCTAAAATATGTGCTGGCTTAATACAACAGAAAACACACCAAGTGCCGCTCCAGCGACAATATCTAATGGGTAGTGAACCCCGAGGATCACCCGTGATAAACCAATACCTATTGCCCATAGAGCGGCAATATAAAACAGTTGTGGATAGAGAAGGTAAATACTGCTCGCCATTACAAAGGCAGCTGCTGTATGGCCAGATGGTAAACTGAATTTATCAGCAGGTTCAAAACGCGCGACACCGTCAGCTAAAGCATGACAAGGACGCTGTCTGCGGATCATATTTTTAAGGACTAGGTACAGAGGGAGTTCAATCAAATAAGCTGCTAACAACATGTTAAGTAGCGACTCGCCATTGCTGTCTAACAATAAAAATAGCAGCGCAACATAGAGATAAGCAGGGCCATTACCCGAGGAGGATAATGTTAATGCTATTGGCTGCAGCCCATTGTCTTGACCATGGCGCACTACAAATCGATAACAGCGTTTATCTAACCTTGAAATTGAGGCGAACATTGCAAGCTCCCAAAACATTGTTTGATAGCAAGCTATGAAATGTGCATGACGCCTAAGTGACAAAGAGTCTAAAGTTTTATGACATAGAGAAAATTGGCTGGGATATTTTGGATGAGGAGTCAATCTGCTAGCCCAATCATCGACAGACGATCAGGCTAGTATACCCGTGCTACCTGAATATGCAGGATTCAGTGGGAGTTTAATGGGCTTTAATCAAAGTCAGTTATTGCTCCTGCTAAACTGACATTCGCACCATCCCTGGTGCTTGCATTGATTGCCATTAATGGTCGCTCCCTTAGTAAAATCAATAACACCGAGTAAAGCCCCTGCTTTTTATATAGGAAACGCCCATCGCAGAAGGCCTTGTGCCAGCCCACTTCGTTGTTGCACTAACTTAAAAGGGAATAACCATTTCTACATTAATGCGCCTAGAATTGAACTGGCACAATGCCTCTGAAACGAGCATATTCAAGTAGAACGGGTATATAATTTTAAACAGGCTTAATCAGCAGCCAGTTCAGCATTATTGCGATTGCGGTAGATCTTTAGTAGGTGGTAGATATTGATACACGCTACGAAAGCGTTCATACCCGCTACAGGCCAAGCTTCGATTGATGCACCGTAAATGACGAACAGTGAACAACCAGTAAAGTTTAAACATCTCAACCAGATTATATCTTTCATCATCAGTGAAATCGCGACCATCACTGATGCAGCGTAACCAATGATTTCAATAGTATTAATAGCTTCCATAAGGCACCTTTTAGGCCCTCTGCCTTCCCTAAGCTAACTGGGGGATCCGTGCCCCTAAAGCGACTCAAAATTAAGTTAAGTTAATATATCTGCATGCATGCTAACAAAATTGAACCAAATTGGTAATAAAAAAACGTTATATAATGACCCAAGTCATGTTTTTGCTGTTTTAGTAACCTAGGTGTTGAAATATTACCACAAGAGTGCCAAACGGTGCCTTTATGGACAATTGCGTGATTGATAACACTTTTCTTTTCAAGAATCCCTTATATACTGGTTTAAATTACTTATTTGCTCAGATTTATGAGCTATGCCTACCCAGCAGGAGCGTTCTTATGGAATACAACACCTCAGAACTTTGTGACACTTATATCGATGTGGTTGATGTTGTCGAACCGATGTTCAGTAATTACGGTGGTTGTAACTCTTTTGGTGGTTCTATCAGCACCATAAAATGTTTCGAAGATAATGGCCTTATCATCGATGCTCTGCAAGAAGATGGCGAAGGCAAAGTACTATTAGTTGATGGTGGTGGTTCACTGCGCCGCGCCTTACTCGATGCATCAATCGCTCAGGTTGCTGTCGATAACAACTGGGAAGGGATTATCATCTACGGCTCTGTACGTGATGTTGATGCATTAGAAGATTTAGATATTGGCGTACAAGCTTTGGCATCTATTCCTGTCGGCGCCGATGGCAATGCGGTTGGTGAACCTGAGATCCCAGTCAACTTTGGCGGTGTGACTTTCTTACCAGGCGACCATGTTTATGCCGATAATACTGGTATTATTTTATCTCCAGAGCCGCTAGATATTGACTAGCGATGAGTTGTGAAGAGCCCTGCTCTTTTCAATTCGACCCGTTAAGCCAGCCTAACCGCTGGCTTTTTTAATGGCTGTTTTACCACAACAAGTCCAGCTGATAGCTACAAATCGTGACTCTGATGCATTTTGGCAAACAGCTACGATTGGTATTACACTATCGCCCATCAGGCTTTAAACAATAAGAATAAGAATATGAAGTACGTCACTCCCTTCACCAGCACCAAGTTAACCAACTTACTCAACCCTAGAGAGGGTGAAACTAAGCTAGGTCAACGTTTGCGTATTCCTGCAAGTAATGATCTTACGACCGAACTGACTCTGGCTAAAGCCGCAGAGTGCCGCTTTGCAATCATAGGTATTGGTGAAGATATTGGCCCGCGCGCCAATTTGGGGCGCGGCGGCTCAACCGATGCTTTTGACAGTGCCATGCAGCAGTTCACTAATATGCAGTCTAACCGTTTCTTGGATGGTGCAGAGTGTTTACTACTCGGGCAAATTGAAACCACAGATTTACAACTACCCGATGGCACTGATGCTGAGCAGCTTCGTCACAATGTAGAACACTTAGATAAACGCGTGATTGCAGTGGTATCTCAGGTAATGCAAGCAGGACTAGAGCCTATTGTGATTGGTGGCGGCCATAACAATGCCTATGGATTACTCATGGCAGCGAAAGCCAGCCATAAACGTCCGATTGCAGCCGTGAATCTTGACCCTCATTCAGATTTCAGGCCCAGAGAGGGTCGTCATAGTGGTAATGGATTTAGTTACGCTGCAGCATCAGGCGCTTTAGGGCTTTATCATGTGCTAGGGCTCCACGAACTTAAAAATAGCGAAGCGACATTAGAGCAACTTAAGGCGTTTGGTGGTGATTGGCATACTTTTCAACAGATCTGGGTTAGACGAGAACTGACTTTAGACACTGCGCTGAAATCCATCACTAAAGAGCTGAACAACAGCCAGTTACCTGTTGCTATAGAACTAGATTTGGATGCTATCACCAATATGCCTAGCAGCGCCTCGACGGCAGCTGGCGTACCGCTACTTGACGCCCTTTTCTACGTGAGTTATGTCGCTAAGCACTGTCCTTGTGCATACCTACATTTAGCAGAAGCCGCGCCGAGCTGTCATGTTGCAGGTGTGGAGGCTGGATATCGCGAAACAGGGCAAAGTATCAGCGAATTGATCTATAGCTATATCCACGGACGTATTAATGCATTGTAGTGAATAATAACGATTCAACATTGGTTGGTATTATGGTGTAATGCGCAGTCAATTTTACGATTGCCTGCATCTACGGCTTTTTTCGCTAGATCCAGTGGCTGATTGATAGATCCATCACATAGTGATAGATGAAAGATTCAGCAATTCGGTTTGATGACTTACAATCGCCATAATTCAACAGTTAACGTATAGGAATAGATAGATGTCAGAGGAAACTCCAAAGAGCACTCACTTCGGTTACAAGACCGTTGAAGCTGAGCAAAAGGCCGACATGGTCGCTGGCGTATTCCATTCTGTTGCCGCTAAATACGACATAATGAATGACGTAATGTCTTTTGGTATCCACCGCATGTGGAAACGCTTCACCATCGAAAGTGCTGGTGCACGTCCAGGTATGAAGGTACTCGATTTAGCCGGTGGTACAGGTGATCTGACAGCTAAATTTTCGCACATTGTCGGCGAAAAAGGCCAAGTAACCTTAGCGGATATCAATGATTCAATGCTCAAGGTCGGCCGTGAGAAGCTGCGTGACAAAGGTATTGTTGGCAACGTGAACTACGTGCAAGCAAATGCTGAAGCACTGCCATTCCCAGACAACCACTTTGATATCATCACTATCGCTTTTGGCCTACGTAATGTGACCGACAAAGATGCAGCCATTGCGTCAATGTTGAGAGTACTAAAGCCTGGTGGAAAACTACTTATCCTTGAGTTTTCTAAGCCAAAGCATGAGATTATGCGTAAGGTCTATGACCTATATAGCTTTAAAGTAATGCCAAAAATGGGCGCATTGATTACCCAAGATGCTGACAGTTACGAATACCTTGCGGAATCTATCCGTATGCACCCTGATCAAGAGACCTTGAAGCAGATGATGGAAACCGCAGGTTTTGAGCAAGTAAACTATACCAATATGACTGACGGTATCGTGGCTTTGCATAAAGGTTACAAATTCTGATTGGACTCACTATGCCTCGTGACATGTCTCTACTCACTTGCGCAGCAATTGAAACGGGCTTAAACAAGCTAATCGCTCAATCGCCTGAAGACTACAGATCACTGCGTAGTCTTCATGGCAAAGTGCTTTGTATTCAATTGACTCAATTAAGTTGGCCTATTTACCTATTATTTGCTAAACAGGTCCAAGTGTTTAGCCAATATGAAGGTGATGTAACCACCAAGGTAAATGCCGACATCACGACGCTGTATCAACTGACTGAAGGCGCAAATCTGACTGAGCTTATTAAGCAAGACAAGCTTAGCCTTGAAGGTGATCTCAGTTTACTGCAGTCGTTTAGCCACTATATGCAAAGTGTCGAGCTAGACATAGCTGAACCGCTTTCTCATTATATAGGTGATGCTCCAACCCATTTTGTTAGCCAAGGTTTAAAGCAAGCAAAACAAGATATCAGCCAAGTATTTCAAAAGACTCGCTCTCATTTGGGCCAATTAACCACCGAAGAGTATCGACTGGCACCGCATAAACTCGAATATATTCACTTAAGTGATACTATCGAAGATATCGCACTAGACGTCGATGCTTTAGGCTCACGGATAGAGCTACTACTAAATAGGGCTAAAGCTAAACAATGACAGTAAAAAGTATCAAACGCGCTTATCAAGTCATCCGCACCACGCTCCACTATGGTCTCGATGATTTAATCCCCTCAAAGGTAACGCCTTGGTATTTTAAGTTGTTAAGAGGCTGTCTATTTTGGCTTAGAAATAAACACAAAGATAAAGTCGGTGGTGAACGCTTAAAGCTTGCAATGCAAGAGCTTGGGCCGGTTTACATAAAGTTTGGCCAAATGCTGTCGACTCGCCGCGATCTACTCAGCGATGAGTGGGCAGAAGAGCTAGCGATGTTGCAAGACAGAGTGCCTCCTTTTGATTCGGCCATTGCTCGCGCGTCAATCGAACAAGCACTCAATGCCCCTATCGAAACCTATTTCGATGATTTCGAAGATACGCCGCTCGCATCAGCATCCATTTCACAAGTGCATACTGCAACACTAAAGTCCAATGGTGCCAAAGTAGTACTCAAGGTTTTACGCCCTGATGTAGAGCAAAAAGTGCATGCTGATATTCAGCTGATGTCGCAAGCAGCTGACTTTTTAGAGACATTACTAGGCGCCAATAATCGCCTACGTCCAGCTGAAGTGATTGAAGATTACCGCACGACCATTGAAGGCGAGCTAAACCTTAAGCTCGAAGCGCTCAATGCAATAAAGTTACGCAATAACTTCCTTGATTCAAATGCGCTCTATATTCCTTATATGTACGAAGAGTTTTGTTTCACCCGACTCATTGTGATGGAACGCATCGACGGCGTACCCGTTTCAGATAAAGCAGCACTCGAAGCCCAAGGCACCAATTTGAAATTATTGGCTGAGCGTGGCGTCGAGCTGTTTTTCACCCAAGTATTTCGCGACAATTTTTTCCATGCAGATATGCATCCAGGCAATATCTTTGTCAGCCGAGAACATCCAAACGATCCGTTCTACATCGGTTTAGACTGCGGCATAATGGGCACGCTTACCGATGAAGATAAACGCTACTTAGCCGAGAACTTCCTCGCTTTCTTTAATCGCGACTATCGCCGTATTGCGCAGCTCTACATCGAATCAGGCTGGGTTTCTGCCGATACTGATGTCAGCGCTTTTGAACAAGCCGTCAAAGTCGTCTGCGAGCCAATGTTTAACAAACCACTGGATGAGATCTCATTTGGCCACGTACTGCTAGAATTATTTAGAACCGCACGTCGATTCGACATGGTAGTACAACCACAACTAGTGCTTCTTGAAAAGACACTACTTTACATCGAAGGCCTTGGGCGTCAGCTGTACCCTCAGCTGGATTTATGGCAAACCGCTAAACCTTTCTTAGAAGATTGGATGGCAGAGCAAGTTGGTCCTAAAGCCATGGCAGGAAAAATTAAGCAGCAGCTTCCCTATTGGGCTGACCAGCTGCCAGAGTTGCCAGAGCTCATCTACGACAATTTAAAAATGGGTCGTAATTTGGCTAAAACCCATAACAAATTGCTCGATCGATATCTAAAACATCAGCAAAAAGCCCATAAAAGTAACTATCTTTTGATCACATCCGCTAGTTTAGTGATCTGTGGCACTATTTTGTTAAATCAAGACGCTACACTATGGGCTTCTTACGGCAGCATCGGCGCTGGCCTCATTTTATGGGTGCTCGGATGGCGATCTAGGCCAAAGAATCGCAAATTTTAGCTAGACCTAAATAACCAAAGGTTCATAATAGAACCAGTATCTAAATTAAGAGGATTCGTACATGGGTGGCATTAGTATTTGGCAACTTCTTATTATTGCATTAATTGTAGTATTATTGTTTGGAACTAAGAAGTTACGCTCACTAGGTGGCGATTTAGGTGGAGCAGTTAAAGGCTTCAAGAACGCCATGTCTTCTGAAGAAGAGAAGAAGGCTCTAGAAGACAGTGCAGCTGAAAAAACAGCTGAAAGCACTGACACAGCCGAAAAAAAGGCTGAATCTAAGGACAAAGAACAGGCGTAATCGACTATGTTCGACGGTATCGGCTTTATGGAGTTGCTGTTGATTGGAGTCTTGGGGCTAGTTGTACTCGGCCCTGAAAGACTTCCCGTCGCCGTGCGCTCAATCTCAGGCTGGATCCGCGCCATGAAGAAGATGGCGAACTCAGTGAAAGACGAATTAGAGCAAGAGCTTAAAATCGAGCAGTTGCATACTGATTTGAAGAAAGCAGAAAACCAAGGCCTTAAAAACCTTGCACCTGAGTTACAGGATTCAATCGATCAACTAAAACAAGCAGCGGAATCTGTTAACCGTCCTTATCAAGTAGAAGATGCTCCTTCGGCAAAAGAAACACCCGCCAAAGAAACAACGACTCCTGAGGCAACTTCGACAGAGAACGCTAAGTCTGACAAACCTAACGGGTAGTCCATGTCACAACAACAGCCGTTAATAAGCCATTTGCTTGAATTGCGTAATAAGCTACTTCGAGCAATTGGTAGTGTTCTCTTGGTGTTTATCTGTTTGGTCTATTGGGCCAATGATATTTACCATTATATGGCCATCCCACTCATGCAAGCTCTGCCCGAATCGAGCAGCATGATTGCAACGGATGTTGCCGCACCATTTTTTGCACCATTCAAACTGACCTTAGTATTGGCTTTCTTTATTGCCATTCCTTATGTTCTGTTTCAGATATGGTCATTTGTTGCGCCAGGGCTCTATAAGCATGAAAAGCGTTTAGTGGTGCCACTACTCGCAAGCAGTACCTTGCTATTTTACCTCGGTATTGCATTTGCCTATTACGTGGTATTTCCAGTAGTGTTTGGCTTCTTCACTAGCGTAGCCCCAGATGGCGTTGAAGTTGCGACTGATATCAGTAGTTATTTAAGTTTCATTTTAAAGCTATTTTTCGCATTTGGTTTAGCCTTTGAAATACCTGTAGCGGTAGTGCTTTTATGCTGGGCCGGTGTGACTACACCGGAAGAGCTGAAGAAGAAACGCCCTTATATTGTGGTAGGCGCATTTATTGTCGGCATGTTATTAACTCCGCCGGATATCATTTCACAAACAATGCTCGCGATTCCAATGCTAGTGTTATTTGAAGGTGGCTTAATCGCTGCACGCTTCTACAGTAAAGGTGAGTCCGAAGAAGAGGACGATGAAGACACCACAGAAGAGAGTGAAGGCAGTAAGTAGCCAAGAGATATAAATACAACGAGTTAACAAAAGGTATTGCCGTTCATCAAAGATGAAGCAATACCTTTTTTGTTTGTAACATTAGAGCTTGATTAGACTTTAGAGCACCTCTGCAATTCATACCGTCCTACAACCCTAAATCAGCAGTAGCAAGCCACCTTTAACTCTCTATTTACCAATGGCATTAAGTATTTGACCCGTTCAGAGCCCCCCTGTCTTTTCAATTCAAAACACATTGGTAAAGAAATGGTTATACCAATCAGTATA